>CAZWPV010000623.1:0-1799 GCA_964635485.1 uncultured Anaerolineales bacterium | reverse complement strand
TCCCGCCGCTCCTGCCCGTTGGGCGGCGTCACCTGCAGCTCGCCGCTCAGGTAGCGCCCGGTCAAGGAGTTGGGGTCTGCCATTACCGCCTCGGGCGATCCCACGGACACCACCTCCCCGCCCAGCACGCCGGGGCCGGGACCCAGGTCGATCAGCCAGTCGGCGGCGCGCATCGTCGCAGCGTCGTGCTCGATGACGAGCACCGTGTTGCCCGCGTTGCGCAGGTGTTTGAGCGTGTCCAGCAGCGCGTGATGATCTCGGGGATGCAGGCCAATGGAGGGCTCGTCGAGGATGTAGAGGATGCCCACCAGCCCGCAGCCAAGCTGGCTCGAAAGCCGGATGCGCTGCCCCTCGCCGCCCGAGAGTGAGGGCGCGGAACGATCGAGGCTGATATAGTGCAGGCCGACGTTGAGCATGAACTGCAGCCGCGTGCGCAGCTCCTTGAGCACCTCGCCCGCAATCTGGAGTTGGCCGGACGTGAGATGCCGGGGTAGGTCCGAGACCCACGCGTGGGCCTGGGCGATGGTCATCCCGGTGACCTCGGGCAAGCGCTTATCCCCCACGGTCACGAAGCGCGCCTCGGGGCACAGCCGCTCGCCCGCGCAGGTAGGACAGGGCCGATCCCCCATGAACTGCATGTAGTATCGGCGGCGGTACTCCGACCGGGTCTGACGGAACAGGCGCCTGATCTCGTAGACAGCGCCCCTGAACGGGCGGTGCACCTCGCCGGACCAGCTCATATCGTCCCGCTCGACCTGGTGGGCAAAGTGGATGCGCTCGTCGCCGGAGCCGTAGAGGACGACGTCGCGGAACGACTGCGGCAGCTCGTCCCAGGGCTTTTCGATATCGACGCCATAGTGCTCGCCCAGCGCCAGCAGCGGCCGCGCCCACCAGCGCATCTCTCGGCCCTTGTTCATATCCCCAAACCAGGGGGACGCGCCGTCCAGCAGCGAAAGGTGCGGCTTGGCGACGACCAGCTCCGGATCGACGCTCAACTTGACCCCCAGCCCGTTGCACTCGGGGCACATCCCGGAGGGCGAGTTAAAGCTGAACATCGCCGGGTTGAGCTTGGGAAAGCTGACGTCACAGGTGGGGCAGGCGTTGTGCTCGCTGAGCAGGATCTCCTCGCCGCCCTCCAGCGCGACGACGAGCAGACCCTCCCCGGCCTTGAGCGCGGTCTCGACCGAGTCGGTCAGGCGGGTGCGGAACTCGGCCCGCGCATCCGCCCCATCAGGAACGACCAATCGGTCCACGATCAACTCGACGGTGTGGGACCGGTTCTTGTCCAACGCCGCTCCGCTTCCCTCCGACAAGTCGACCGTCTCACCGTCAACCCGGGCGCGCGTGTACCCGTCGCGGCGGGCCTGGTCGAAAACGCCGACGTGTGCCCCCTTGCGCTCGCGCACCACCGGGGCCAACAGTTGGAAGCGCGTGCCTGGAGCCAGCTCAACGAGCTGATCGACGATCTGGCGCGCCGACTGGGGCTGCACGCCTCGACCGCACTGGGGGCAATGGGGCGTGCCCGCGCGGGCGAAGAGCACGCGCAGGTAGTTGGCCACCTCGGTGACGGTGCCCACCGTCGAACGCGGGTTGCGGCTGAGGACCTTTTGCTCGATGGCGACGGTAGGGCTCAGGCCCAGGATATGATCGACGTCGGGTTTCTCCATCTTGTCCAGGAACTGGCGGGCATAGGCCGACATGCTCTCGACGTAGCGCCGCTGCCCCTCGGCGTAGAGTGTGTCAAAGGCCAGGGACGACTTGCCGCTGCCGCTGACGCCGGTGACGACCACGAACTTGAA
>CAZWPV010000622.1:0-1805 GCA_964635485.1 uncultured Anaerolineales bacterium | reverse complement strand
GGTTCGTACTGGGCGCGGTACTCGGCCAGCACCGCCGGCCACCACACCGGCAGGCGCAGCTTGCGCTCCTTGTGACGCCGGCGGGGATTGACGTAGCGAATCCAAAGCACCGGCTGCGTGGGATCGCTAAAGTCAAAGTGGTTCATCACGATGTTCATACACTCGCCCTTCTTGATCCCGGTGTGGAGCAGCAACGTCACCAAGAGATGCGGGCGGGTATCGGGCTTTTCGGCGTGACGCAGCGCCTGGGTCACCCCCAACATCCGCTCGATCTCGGCATCGGATAGAATCGTGGGCAGCGGCGTTATCACCGGCTTGTGGATCACCGGGGCAGCGGGATCGTCGGGCAGCACGCCCGCCTCGGCCAGCCAGCCGAAAAAGACCTTGAGCGTGGTCACGCGCCGGGCCAAAGACTTGGGGTTGCACGGCACCCCCCGGTCGTTCACCAGCCAGCCCGTAAAGTGATTCAGGTCGCGGGTCGAGATATCGCCGACGGCCGTCCCCACCCCGACAAACTCGGCCAAAATACCGAGGTCGGAAAGAAACGCCTTGGCCGTGTTCTCGGCAAATCCCTGCTGCTGCATGTAGGCCTCAACGGCCCCCATAGCCGCGCGCAGCGAGGAACGCGCCGTCATCCCCGGCGGCGCTATCGCACGCGGGACATCCTCTTCGGGCACCTCTGCAATGGGTAAGGGCAGTTGTTCAGCCATAGCAAGCTTCCTTTTCGCATAGCCGTTCTTGAAACTCATTCTACTCTCAAGCGAGAGAGATGTCAAACGAACGTTCTATAGGCCTACGACCATACATCTCTCGCAACTTCATCACCCGACGAGTGTTCTATCACGTGTATAGCATCCCATCCACAGGAGCGTGCGATGAATCCCATCAAGATCATCCTCAATCCCATAGCGGGCCGAGGGTACGGGGCGCGATCCGAGGCCGAGATACGCCGATTGCTCGAGGCCGAGGGGGTCGAATTTGACCTGGTGCGCACGGAGGGATATTGGCACGCGGCCAGGTTAGCCGAGCAAGCCGTCAGAGACGGTTTCGAGATCATCGTCGCCGCAGGGGGCGATGGCACAGTCCACGAGGTCGTCAATGGGCTGATGGCGACGGCCAAAGCCGATGCCGCCGGCGATGTCGATGGCGCCATCGTCGGCACGCTGGGCACCATCCCTGTCGGCTCGGGCAGCGACTTTGCTCACAACGTGGGTGTGCCCACCGATCTTGCAGGCGCGTGTCACAGGCTGGTCAACGGCCAGACGCGCATCGTGGACGTGGGCCACGTCGCCGTGGACGACCAGCCTCCCAGATACTTTGACAACACCATCAACGTCGGCTTTGGCGGCACGGTGACGTGTGAAGCTCGTAAGGTCAAGTGGGTGCGCGGGATGGCGTTATATCTACCCGTCGTGCTAAAGACGATCTTTCTGGCCCGCTCTCCACGGATGACCATCAAGTACAACGACGAGGAGATCACAATGCCCGCACTGATGGTAGCCGTGGGGAACGGCGCCCGCGAGGGCGGCGGCTTCTTCTGCACACCCGATGCCCAACTTGACGATGGTCTCCTCGACCTGTGCATCGCACAGAGCGTGAGCAAGCTAACGCAGCTGAGCCTCGTCCCCCGCTTCATGGATGGCAGCCACACCAATCACAAGGCCGTCACGATGGTGCGCACCAAACGCCTCGTCATCACCTCGCCCGATAACTTGGTCGCGCACGTAGACGGCGAGATGCTCTGTACCGAAGCCCACCGGCTGACATTCGAAATCCTGCCCCGGCGGCTGCGGGTCGTGTGCTAG
>CAZWPV010000621.1:0-1805 GCA_964635485.1 uncultured Anaerolineales bacterium | reverse complement strand
CGGAGCAGCCGGTCCCTCCCCCCATGGTGGGGGAGGTTAGGTGGGGGGTATTTATTTTCGGAGCAGATTATGTCCCCTAGCATCCGCTGGCGCATCGCCATCCCCTACGTGTTTCTAATTCTGGTGGCCATGACCGGCTTGGCCGTGTACCTCTCGAGCCTGGTGCGCGGTGCCTACCTGGACAGCCTGGAGGCCCAACTGGGGGGCGAGGCGCACGTCATCGGTGACGTTCTCGCGCCTTTGCTGGCACAGGACAAACCGGGCACCACCTTCGACGTCCAGGCAAATCACTACGCCGACCTGCTGGAAGCGCGTGTGACCATCATCGGCGCCGATGGCGTCGTGCTGGGCGAATCGGACGAGGACCGGACGCAGATGGAGAACCACCTCTTCCGGCCCGAGGTGCAGCAGGCGCTGGCCCAAGGGCAGGGTTCCAGCATCCGCTTCAGCCGCACGGTGGAGCACGATATGATGTACGTCGCGCAGCGGGTGGAGTCGGATGGCGAGGTGGTCGGTTTCGCGCGCGTGGCCCTGCCCCTGCGCCAGGTCGAGGCCAACGTCAACCGACTGCGCTGGGCCGTCTTTTCGGCGGCGCTGCTCACCGTGGGCGGCGCTGCGCTGCTGGCCCTGCTCATCGCCGAGCGCACCGCCCGGCCCGTGCGGGAGTTGACCAAGGTCGTCCAGCGCGTGAGCGAGGGCGACCTGCACGCCCGGCTGCTGCCCACCACGCGGGACGAGGTCGGCACGCTGACGCGCGCCTTCAACCAGATGTCCGACCGGCTGCGGGGCACGATCACCATGCTGGTCGAGGAGCGGGGACGCCTGGCCGCCGTGCTGGACAACATGGGCGATGGGGCCATCATCACCGATGGTGATGGCACCGTGCGTCTGATCAACCCCGCCGCCACCCGTATCCTCGGCACCAATGAGGATGCCGCCCTGGGCCGTTCCTTCGCCGGGGTGGCGCGCGACCACCGCATCATCGACCTGTGGCAGCAGTGCCGCGATGAGTGCGAGGAAACCGTCGCGCCGGTGGAGGTGGGTCGCCAGCAGCCGTTCCTGCAGGTCGTCGTGACGCCGCTGAAGGACGCCGAGCCGGGGGCCTGCCTGGTCATCCTGCAGGATTTGACCCGCGTGCGGCGGTTGGAGACGGTGCGCCGGGATTTCATCAGCAACATCTCGCACGAGCTGCGCACCCCTCTGGCCTCGCTCAAGTCACTGGCCGATACGCTGCGCGACGGCGCGCTGGAGGATCCTCCTGCTGCGCGGCGGTTTCTGGACCGCATGGAGGTGGAGGTCGATGCGCTGACCCAGATGGTGCAGGAGCTGCTGGAGCTCTCGCGCATCGAGTCGGGTCAGGTGGGCTTTGAGATTGTGCCGGTCTCTGTGGCCGACGTGGTCAACCCCCCGGTGGAGCGCCTGCGCCCGCAGGCGGAACGGGCTGACCTGCGGTTCTCCGTCGATCTAGCCCCTGACCTTCCCCCGGTGTTGGCCGACGCCGAGCGGGTGCGCCAGGTGATCACCAACCTGGTGCACAACGCGATCAAGTTCACACCACCGGGAGGCGAGGTGGCGATCTCGGCGACGGCCGGCGAGGACGAGGTCATCATCTCCGTGCGCGATACGGGCGTGGGCATCCCCGCCGACGACCTGCCGCGCATTTTCGAGCGCTTTTACAAGGCCGACCGCGCCCGCTCCGGCGGCGGCACCGGCCTGGGGCTGGCCATCGCCAAGCACATCGTGCTGGCCCACGGCGGGCGCATCTGGGCCGAGAGCGTGGAGACGAGAGGCAGCACCTTCTACGT
>CAZWPV010000620.1:0-1821 GCA_964635485.1 uncultured Anaerolineales bacterium | reverse complement strand
CGGCCAGTACTGCCTGGTAGTTCTTCAGGTCACGCACCTGTTCTCCGATCAGGTAGTCTGGGTCAGTACGGAAGAGGCCAATCTCTCGAAAAAGGTGCTGCCGGACGTTCTCGCTCAAAGAATGTGTATCGGAGAAGCGCTCCAGATAGGCCGGCACTCCGCCCAGGATAGCATAGGCGGCCACTCGTTGCTCGGCGCTGTATCTCGGGAAGAAGGACGTTGTTGCCGCGAAAGACAGGGGGCGCACCCGCAATGGTCCGACCATGCGACCGTACAGAGGGGCGTGTGTCCCCATCAACTGCTCCATCATCCCTACGTGGCTGCCACATAGGACCATGCAGACATTGCTGAATCTGAGATGATGATCCCACGCATTTTGCAGAGCGGATGGTAAGCCGGGTTCAGCGGCAATAGCGTACGGGAACTCGTCCAGAATGATGATGTGGCGCTGTTCGCCTTGGCACGCTTGAGCCAATTCCTCAAATGCCTGCGACCAGTCCTCGTAACTGAAGGTACGTGGGGCCCGTTTGCCCGGGTTGCCGTGCTCCCAAACTTGTTGCGAGAACTGACGCAACAAGACGCTGGAAGAGAACTGAGAGGCCACCCAGTAGAGATAAGGGAGCTCGCTTGTCCTAGCCCAATGCACCAACAGAGTGGTCTTGCCCAGCCTCCGACGTCCTGCGACAGCTACCAGGCGGGCAGGCGGTGTTTTGAGGAGGGTATTGAGTTCATCCAATTCGCGTTCGCGGTTGACCAGCATAGCCCTCTTCCTTTTCGGAAATAGACAGAGTACGTTTAGGCTAATTATACTCTGCTTATCTGGAGTCAGCAAGCCGACCAGCCGCAGGTGCCGAGCAGGATGCCGTCGATGGACTGCTTGTTCTGGCCACCGAGGCTTCGCGCGCCCATTCCAGCCTGTTGGTCGAGGTCGCGTACGCGGCCCGGCTCGTTTCCCTTGGTCAACCAACAAGGAATAGAACCTACAACTACAAAACGGAGGTAACACCTTGCCACTTCGAAATCTCGTCATGCGTAGACGAGCCCGGCCAGATTTGCCGGGCCTGTACGTTTATGAGGGCATCGACGCCGACGCGGCGTGGGTGGTCCTGCAAACCCTGGAGGGCCGCATCGGGGTCTTTCCCTCCTATCCGAGCTATGATTCTCAGGAGCCCACCAAAGATCTGTTCACGCTGCCGCTAGAGCTGTTTCCCGAGTGGGGACTCTTCAGGTCGTGCGAGCGCCTCTCATCCTCCTGGGGCAGGTCGCGCTGGCGGAGCTACGGTTTCGCTGTTCCCAGTGTCGAGGTCGTTGCCGACGAACTGACGCCTGACAGCCGACAGTATATCGTGGCCGCTATTGCCCGCGACCCAGGTCCTATCGCCGGCGGACTTGACTGTCTCACTCTCGCTGAGTGGGCCGACGTACTGGGACAGAAGCCGCGCAGGCGTGCCGACATCCGAGACTGCGTGGCCGCCAACGCAGCGGCAGTGCTCGACCGGGGCGACAAAATGGTCGGCACGATTGACCGGGGCGCGTGTGAGATCCTGGAGATGGAAAGTGCCGACATCCTCTTGCCGCGAAAGTCACTGAAACCCGGGCCGTCACTGGGTGAAAGGCAAGCGTCCTTCACGTGGCATTGGAACGAGAATGACCGCGAAGGTGGACTCGCGGCCCGGCAGGAGGCGTTTGTTCTCAGTCAGACTGACAAGGCAGCCTTTCGTGGTCGCTGGGCAAGAGGCCACGACGTAGGCAAGTGTGACATGCAAGTCCAGGATGGCTACCCCGTGCACCGGGTCTTCCACGCACAAGAGCTTCACCAAG
>CAZWPV010000619.1:0-1824 GCA_964635485.1 uncultured Anaerolineales bacterium | reverse complement strand
ACTGCAAGGGCGATCCGGGTCACCCCGGTCGTGCCTTCAACTTCCCGTCTGATGTACCGCTCGGAAAGGGCGGGCATCCGTATGGTGAAGACATCTGGAGATTTCGACTCGAACGTCATCCTAACCAGCTCCGCTATGCCACTATGCTACCCCTCCCTCTCGCCGAGCGCATGGTCGTTTCCGGCAGTGACCGGGGCAACCTGGTCGTCGAGCCCTTCATGGGCGGAGGCCCCGTTGCAGTCGCGTGCGCCCGGCACGACCGCGATTATGTGGGCGTCGATGGGAACCCCAACGCGGTGTGGTATGCGGCGCACCGGACGCTTTCGGAGCTAGACAATGGGAGTCCAAGTCAGCCTGGGTTGTTTGGAAGCGCCTGGGCCACTTCGTGTAGTCATTAGAATAGGCAAAAAGTGACCTCCCGGTTCGTTTCGACCTGGAGGGATATATAGGTTATGCGAATTTCGACCTATTGGCTCAATGGGTATGCAAGGAACTTTGCAGGCGGTGGCCGCGATCGCTTTGACGGCGCCGCCTGCGCCTCGTGCGAGTGCAAGAGGCAACACGAACACTAGGAGGCTCTATGACACTGACACAATGGACGAGCGGCCCACTCCGGTGGGGTGGGCAGGAGGGGTCTGGGTAATGAGTGACAACCCGGAACTCGAAGCGAAGATAGAAGCGCTCAAGGAACGGCCTGAGATCGACCTGGATGCGCCCTGTACGTTTGCCTGCCATGGCTGCGGGCATCGGTGCTGTACCGACCGCACCGATATCATCGTCACAAGCTACGAGCTGATCCGCATCGCGTGGTACCTGGCGACGCTTGCCGAGGATCATCCGCAGCACGCCGCCGCGATCGAGGGGCTTGGGCAGAGCGCCTTTGGGCTCATCCAGGGAGGGAGCAGTGGGATGCCGCTAATGCAGGTAGACTTCGAGCCGGCGGGACCTGACATTACAGCCTGTCCGTTTCTCGTACCTGCTACGGAGATACCGCGTGCGGGCGGCCCGCCGGCACTGATCAACGCGCTTGAGATCGAGCCGGAGGCATTGGCTGAAGACGTTGCGTTCTCGCTGTGTGGGATCCACGCCGTTCGGCCGAGATCGTGTCGACTCTATCCCCTGGGCGGCATAGCGAGCGTCGACCAGAACACAGGAGCGAAGGAGGACTGGCGGTACTTCCTACAAGATGTATCGTGCGGGGAGAATGGACCGCGCGCCGATGGCCTCACGTGGCGCGAGTTCCTCGGCGGCCCGGCGCATGCCGAAGCCACCGAAGGGCGTTCAGTCTACGACTCAATGAGCCGCTGCGTTTTTGACACGCTCAAGCGGTCCGGGATCGAGTCTGAGCACGCCACGCTCTGGGTCAGGGAACCACGCCGCAGCTTTGCACTAGCCCTGCTTTTCTACCTGACACCGGCCACATACTTGCCGCCGCGCGAGCTGAGAACGCACGAGGCGGCGATGGAGCTGTGCCGGCAAGCTGAATCGATGCTGCCGCATCTCATGCACACGCTGCTGTTCGGCCAGAACCCGTCCATACCACAGATGCTCCGGCGATTCTCCGAAGGTATCGTGGAACGACTGGCCATCGAGGTTCTAGTCGGGGAGGTGGATTGTGCTGAGTAGCAATGCACAGATGAAGCGGTTGGTGTCCGATAAGTGGCTCGCGAGGCAAGCGGTACTGTGCCTCTTTGATGCTGGGATCCCCGTCGAACTCACAGCCCAAGAGGAAAGCGAGCCATACCAGATCACCGTTCCTATCCAGCACCACCAGGAACTCGACGAGGCGATCGCCAGCTTGCAGGAAGGTGGACTCGCGGACGC
>CAZWPV010000618.1:0-1826 GCA_964635485.1 uncultured Anaerolineales bacterium | reverse complement strand
CGGTTGCGGCACTGCTCCTCCTCGGTGTCGAAGACAAAACCTTCGAATCCATCGTCGAACGCCTTGACGACGACCTGCGCCTCCGCCTGGGGATCGTCCAGCAGCAGCCACGTCCAAGCGAAAGGGATCAACCCCGCTGCCTTGATCTTTTGGGCCACCTGCGCCATCCCCGGCCGATAGTTCGTGCCGTGGCCCACCTTGTACAGAATGTGCGTCGCGCCCATCTGAGGAGCAATCTGAATAGCCCGGTCCAGCTCCTGCTCCCGATAGGCCCACAAACCCTTACCTGTTAACATCGCTTGTCTCCTTTCCTCACCCGCACCTGGCTCCGGGCCGGGCGACTTGGGTACGCTTACTTCGCCGGCGACGCTTTCGCCGGGGGGCACTGCCACGCCTGATTCCTCCACCGGACCTTCACCGCCGGGCGACACAGGCCTACTCACATCTCCCCGTGATTCCTCGTCAGGCGTCGACTTTGCCTCGCCGCCGAAACCAAACAGGCTGGCCAGGAAATCGAGGATCACCGCGAAAATTGACTTTCCACCTTCACTCATCCTTTCCACCTCCTTTATAAAATGCCTCTGGTGTCCACTCGTAACAACTATGAACGTGAAACGTACCGGCTATCCCGAAGGTAAAACCGCCATGGAGCCACCAATGCCGCCTCATTGCCGCGCACGCCGACCCGCGGCCCAGCGGCAATTGCCTCGTCGGGCACGGCGGCGGCCCGCTCGACGAAGAGAGGTACACCGGGCGCACACAGGTCGACCCCGTCGAACCGTCGGTCAATCCCCAGCGCCTGGCACAGCCGGGCCGGGCCGCCGAGCAATTCGACATCGGCCCTCCCACCCCGGCCTTCGACGACGGACACTACGTGTCCGCGCTCAGGCCAGCGTCGCGACCGCATGGCCTCGATTCCCTCCAGCGGCTCCAGCGCGCGAACGAGCACCGCCGCCGGAAACCCCTCCCGCTCCGTGACGACGTTGAGGCAATGGTGCATCCCGTAGACAAAGTAAACGTACGCGTGGCCGGGCGGGCCGTACATCGACGCGTTGCGCTCCGTGCGACCACTGCGGGCGTGACACGCTTGATCCTCCTCGCCGACGTACGCCTCGACCTCCACGATGCGCCCCAAAAGGCGCTCCCCATCCAGCACCCGCACCAATCGCTGGGCCAGCAGCTCGCGGGCAACGGTCAAAGTGTCGCGGGCGAAAAAGTCGCGGCCAAGGTGTTCCATATTCAAGCCAAACCTCACCTGCGTTTCCGAGAGTCAGACCGAGAGCAGATCCAAGCAGCTATTGTCGGAATCGCGAATCCCGTTCCAACGTCAGCCGCAGCCCCTCCAGCAGATCGATGCGCGGCTCATAACCCAACAATTGACCTGCAACCGATAGATCCGCACGCAGGTGGGAGACCCCTCCGCTCTCGGCAGGGCTGTGAAGCAAATCGACTTCCCGCCCCGTCGCCTTCGCCACCAACGCAGCCAAGTCGTTGACACTCGTCTCGCAGCCGGTACCCACGTTTATAATGCGGCGATCCACGTCGGCAGCCGTCGCAGCCGCCACCAGCGCCTCCACCACGTCGTCCACGTAGACGAAATCGCGCGTCTGCCCGCCGCTGCCAAAGATGACGAGCGACCCGCCGTGCAACGCCTGATGCAAGAAGCGCGGCACGACCGGAGAATGGGAGGGTGGCATGCTCTGGCTCGGACCGTAAGCGTTAAAGATGCGCAGGATGACCGTCTCGATGCCCCACAGCGCGCCGATGGTGCGGACGTAGTACTCCGCCGCCAGCTTGCTCACCGCGTAAGGGGATTGGGGGTTAGG
>CAZWPV010000617.1:0-1827 GCA_964635485.1 uncultured Anaerolineales bacterium | reverse complement strand
TCCTCAAGCTGGCGCGCACCATCGCCGATCTCGCCGGAAGCGAGCGGATCGAAACGACTCACCTGGCCGAGGCCATTCAGTATCGACCCCGGCGGACAATCTGAGCAGAAAAGGAGCACTCTCCGATGCAACCAATCGCGTTTATCACCGGGGCCGACCGCGGCCTGGGTTTCGCTCTGTGCGGGGGATTGTTGGAGCGCGGCTGGCGCGTCTTTGGCGGTCAGTACATGCCCGATTGGCCGGACCTAGCCGCGCTGGCAGAGCGGTTCCCCGAGACGCTGCACGCCGTCCCGCTGGACGTCACCTCGGTCGAATCGGCCCAGGCCGCCGCTCAGGCCGTCGCCGGGATGGCGGATCGCGTCGACCTGCTGGTCAACAACGCCGGCGTAATCTCGCCCACGGTGGAGCGTGCGGTCGGCGAGGGCTTGGATTACGCCGAGATGCACCGCGAGTTCGACGGCAACGCGCTGGGGCCGCTGCGCGTGGTGGAGGCATTCTTGCCGCTGACGGAGCAGAGCACGATGAAGCGGCTGTGCTTCGTCTCTTCGGAGGCGGGCAGCATCACCCGCTGCGAGCGCCGGGCGTGGTACGGCTACTGCATGTCCAAGGCCGCGCTGAACATGGCCGTCAAGATCACGTTCAACCACCTGCGGCCCGAGGGGTACACCTTCCGGGTGTATCACCCCGGCTGGATGCGCTCGTACATGCACGGCAGCAAGAACATGGAGGCCGACCTGGAGCCGGAGGAGGCGGCGGCGATGGCCCTCCCCTTTTTCCTGGAGGAGAGGGAGGACGAGGACAGCCTCGCGCTGATCGATTTTCAGGGACAGGCGTGGCCCTGGTGAGCCTTACCCTGTCCACATCGTGCGCGCGAGACAGTCTCCGCGGCAAAGAGAAAGCGCAATGACCCCAGCAAACGCGCCCAACTCCTGGCAGGCGATCGTGGATACCTCGGTTGACGAGGCCGCCTCCAATTTCGGTGCCCCTCCGCCCGAATACGGCCTGACACTGTGGTGGGGCTGGGACGGTCCCATCACCGAGAAGGTCATCGCCCGCGACCTGGACGAGATCAGCGCGCGCGGCATCCGCTGCGTGACGATCGAGGCGGGGTATGGCATGAGCGCGCCGTACCTCTCACCAGCCTGGTTCGAGACGGTGCGCCTGGCGGTGGAACACGCCCGCCGTCGTGGGATGCGCGTCTACCTGGTGGACGAGGGCAAGTACCCCAGCGGGTTCGCCGGGGGAAAGTTCAGCGCCGAGCGGCCCGACCTGCGCATGCAAGGGTTGGACGTGGCGGAGCGCATCGCCGTCGCTCCTGGCGAGACGCTCGCGCGCCAACTGCCGCCGGAGGTGGTGGGCGCGGCAGCCATCAACTCGGCGGATCAAACCAGCCAGCCGCTCGACACCGTTTCCGGCGAGCTACGCTGGACAGCACCTGAGGGTGAATGGGAGGTGTGGCTGGTCGATCACGGGTTCCGCACCTCCGTCACGCGGGCGGTCAGCAACCCCACCCGCGGCAAGGACGCGGCTAATTCCCTGTGCGACTATTTGAACCCGGAGGCGACGCGCCAGTTCATCGCCTTCACCCACGAGCAGTACGCGCGGGTCCTGGGCTCCGAGTTCGGCCACACGGTGCTGGGCTTTCGCGGCGACGAGCCGGACTTTGTCTACACGCCGTGGACGCCCGCCCTGCCGGACGCGTTCCGGCGGCGCAAGGGATACGACGTGCGCCCCTACCTGGTCTCCTTCTTCGCGCCGACCCTGACGGACGAGGTGCGGCGGGTCAAGGCCGATTACTGGAACGTGTGGTCGGACCTGTTCGGCGAG
>CAZWPV010000616.1:0-1830 GCA_964635485.1 uncultured Anaerolineales bacterium | reverse complement strand
GTATGCACAGGGGATTTGGTGGAACGCGTCGGGAAGCGAGGCGTGTTCTGGGGGTGCAGCAATTACCCTGGGTGCAAGTATACACGGGAGCCGAAGGCAGAAAAACCTGGCTGACGCAGGGGACTGCCGGAAATGAGGCGGAAAAGATGCCGCGTATCTTTCAGACTGTGCGCTGCCCTGGCAATCCGTGTCTTCGGTTTTCAGATTCTATGGTCCAGACCTGCGTGGTTGGTGACGAGGTTCAGTGCTGACAGAAACTCCATCTAGCTGGTTATGTCAAGGGACATATGTCCCAACGTTCGGGGCATTTGCCCCATAAAACTCGGGACGCATGCCCCGGCATGCTCGGGACGCTTGTCCCTAGACAGACGAGGGCGATTTGTGGTATAGTGATCAAGATTCGAGCGAACGGGCAGAGTGCGGGTAAGGACAGCGACGGATGAACAGCCCACCGGTGGCTCTCATCATCGGAGATAGCCCTGAAATGGGAGAGTGGTGCGAAATTGTGTTGGGGGCGATTGGCTTTATCCCGTTCGTGGTCGAGTCAGGCGAGAGGGCGCTCTCGTTGATGGCGGGCCGGGCGCCGGACCTGGTGGTGCTGGACCTGTGCCTGCCCGGCGTGCCTGGCGTGGAGGTCCTGCGGCGGATTCGCGCCGACGCGCGGCTGGCGGGAATGCCCGTGATCGTCACTACGGCGTACCCGCAGATGGCCGAGAGCGTGTAGGAGGAAGCCGACCTGGTGCTGGTCAAGCCGATCCCGAGCGCCGTGTTGAAGCGCAAAGCGGTCGAGCTGGCGCGAAGGTGATTCCAGGGCGAAACGCGGGGCATACATAGTCGATGGCACTGACCGCGTCCCGCATTTGACAGGATTTGACCGATGACTATAATATCCGGAGTAGTACCAGATCAATGCAAAGCGCAGGTGAAGTCCCGAGGCGAGAGACGGAGGGTAGCTAAACTCCCCCTGAACCGCACATCACCACTGCCGCATTGCCCCCTACACCGCCGTCATCCGTTGACACGGCCTCGCGTCTCGTCCATCGCAGCCTCGCCGATTCGCACATTCATTCACTGATTCGCAAACTCGTTCATTCGTTCCATTCTCAATCCGTTGTTGGAGGAGCCCGATGAACCAGAGAACCCGCTTGATAGTGGTGATAGCCGCCATTGGATTGGCCGTAGCCATCTTGGCCGTGGCGCTGGCGCGGTGTGGACAGCAGCCTGGGTCCACCAAGACGGAGGGCGGGACGGTTGCACTCAGCACCCCTAGCCCGACATTCACGCCTGTGCCCGCCACCGGCAGCGACGATGTGCCGATGGTTGAGGTGCCCACCGGGGAGTTCACGATGGGTGTCACCTATGGGGATGCGCTCCGCCGATACCGGGAGTGGGCAGATGGTGGAGCTGGCTTTCCCCAGGACTTTACTCCAGAAATTCCTCAACTTGTCGTTGACCTACCGAGCTTCGAGATCGACCAATTCCCGGTGACGAACACGCGCTACCGTGCATGCGTCGCAGCGGGCGTGTGCGGTCAGGTAGAGGGGATAGAGCATCATATTGACCTTCCCTCTGACTATGCTGACGACCCTCTCTACGACGACTATCCCGTTCGCAGCGTCACCTGGCGTGATGCTGTGGCCTATTGCGGGTGGGTGGGCAAGCGTCTTCCCACGGAGGCCGAGTGGGAGAAAGCTGCCCGAGGCACCGACGGCCGCATCTACCCCTGGGGCAATATCTGGAACATCGAATACATCACCCCTCTCCTATCGCCGGTCGGCTCGCACCCGGAAGGAGCCAGCCCTTACAGTGTGCAGGATGTGATGACTGAGG
>CAZWPV010000615.1:0-1848 GCA_964635485.1 uncultured Anaerolineales bacterium | reverse complement strand
AGGAGAGGGCTATGAGTACACATATGCGCACACAGAAGGAAAAGAGGAAACCCACTGCCAGGGACATTGTTTTTCCGCTGCTCATCGGCACCCTGGGGACTGTCGGTGTAGTGTTGGCATTCTTTGCAGTCCCGGGTTTTCTGGAAATTGACCTGCTGTTGCTGGTGGTAGTAGCTGGAGCCACTGTAGGGTATAATCGGCGCATTGTACGCGGATTGGTGACGATGCCGTTTCTATACATCGCCACCGGCTTTGCGGCAATCACGTATGAAACCGCTGCGCCTTACATTGGCGCCCCCTTTGGTGATTTTCGCGCGACAGAGCCCACCAGGGTGGTTAAGGCACTCTCGTTTTTCGTCTTGATGCTGGTGGTATGGATCGCGCTGGAGGGTATCTCTCGGGCCCTTTTCAGCGACATGAGTCTGCCTAGGCTGGGGATACTGGATAACTTGGGAGGGGTGCTGATTCACCTCCTCATAGGCATCTTGGTCGCTGCGCTCATCTTTAATGCTCTTGGCTACACCCAGCGATGGAGAGAGAGCGGCTCCGCTCGTAGAGCCAAGCTTGCACCAGTGTTCCTGCAGGTGATTCGTGCGGGTTATATGACGCAGTCTTTTTGGTTTTCCGGCAAGACACCTGCGTTTTACAGAGGCGCTTTGAACTTGACCGAGAATTTGGCCGAGTGAACCCCAAGCATCTCGTTACCCTTGAATTCCCCAAGGTCCTGGCTCGTCTGGCCACCTATGCCAGCTTCTCCGCCGGTGAGGAGAAGGCGTATGCGCTCGTCCCGGCAGCGGACTTGAGGGAGGTTCGCTGGCGGCTGGAGACGACGGGCGAGGCGCGCGCGCTGCTGGAGGCCAAATCCGATGCCACGCTGGGGGGCGCGCACGACGTCCGCCCTCAGGTGGAGGCCGCCCAGCGTTCGGCGGTGTTGCCGCCGCCGGAGCTGCTCGACGTGCGCGATACGCTCGTCGCCGCCCGCAATCTGAACCGCACGCTGACCCGGCAGAAGGAGCAGTTCCCCCACTTGGCTCTCGTCGCTGGCCGCATCCAGTCCTGCCCGGAGATTGTGACCGAGATTGATCGCTGCCTCGATCAGCGTGGGAACGTGCGCGACGACGCCTCCCTGGAATTGGCCCGCATCCGCCGCGAGGCACACATTGCCCACGACCGCCTGCAGGACAAGCTGCAAAACATCATCGCCTCGCCTCAGAACGCGCCCTTTTTGCAGGAGGCGCTCATCACGCAGCGTGAGGGTCGTTACGTCATCCCCCTCAAGGCCGAGTTCAAGGGCCGCATCCGGGGTATCGTCCACGACGTGTCGGCCTCCGGTGCGACTGTCTTCATTGAGCCGCTGTCCGTCGTCGATCTGAACAACACCTGGCGGGAACTGCAGCTGGCCGAGGAGCAGGAGGTGAACCGCATCCTGGCCGGTCTCTCTGCCATTATCGCCGACCACGCCGACGAGATCGCGCAGAGCGTGGAGGCGCTGGCCGATTTGGATCTGGCCTTCGCCAAGGCCAAGTACGCCGAGGCCATCGGTGCTGCTGCTCCCGAGCTGGTTTCCCTCCGCCAGGGTTCGACCGTGCGCTTTCTCGGCGCGCGCCATCCTCTGCTCGATCCGCAGACGGTGGTGCCTATCGACGTCGCACTGGACGGCGCGACGCACGTCGTCGTCATCACCGGCCCCAACACCGGCGGCAAGACGGTCAGCCTAAAGACCGTGGGCTTGCTGACGCTGATGGCTCAGGCCGGGTTGCACATACCGGCGGAATCGGGTTCGGCGCTTTCGCCTTTCGAGACGGTGTACGCCGACATCGGCGACGAGCAGTCCATCGAGCAGAGCCT
>CAZWPV010000614.1:0-1865 GCA_964635485.1 uncultured Anaerolineales bacterium | reverse complement strand
CGGAGACGATGACGGTGCAGCGGGCTTTGCCGCCGCGCATCTCCGGCCCGTAGGACGGGATCCACGTCATGTGAAATCCCTGGTCCATCACGGCGTGCGCCAGCAGTTGCCCGGCGAAGAGCGTGCCCTGTCCGCCAAAACCGGAGATGATGATTTCTTCTTGCATCACTTGCCCTCCTGGATCGCGCGGACTGCGTCGATCATCTTGGTGTCGCCCAGCGGGTAATAGGCCACCATGTGCTCCTTGGCCCACTCCATCGCCTCTCCCGGCAGCATGTGCCAGTTGACGTTGCACGTGGAGAGAAGCTCGACCATCGAGAACCCCAGCCCTTCCAATTGGGCCTGGAACGCCAGCTTGATGGCCTTTTTGGCCCTGCGGATGCCGGGCACGTCGAACAACGCCTGACGGGTGACGTAGGCTGCGCCGGGCAGGATGCCGAGCAGCTCCGCCATGCGTATCGGGAACCCGGCGGTCTCCACGTCTCGCCCGGTGGGGGAGGAGGTGGTCACCTGGCCCGGCAGCGTCGTGGGGGCCATCTGCCCGCCCGTCATGCCGTAGACGGCGTTGTTGATAAAGACGGTGGTGATTAGCTCGCCTCGGTTGGCCGCGTGGACGATCTCGGCCGTGCCGATGGCAGCCAGGTCGCCATCCCCCTGGTAGGTGAAAACGACCTTGTCGGGGCTGACGCGCTTGACGCCGGTGGCCATCGCCGGGGCGCGGCCGTGGGAGGCCTCGGCCATGTCCACGTTGATATAGTCGTAGGCCAGCACGGCGCATCCCACCGGCGCGATACCGATAGTTCTTTCGCGCACGCCCAGTTCATCGAGCACCTCGGCGATGAGGCGGTGGGCGACGCCGTGGGTGCAGCCGGGGCAGTAGTGCGTGTAGGCCTCGGTCAAGCTCTCCGGCCGCTTGTAGACCAGCTCGAAATCTGCGGGATTCTCTACAGTCGCCATCAGGCTCCACCTCCGCTGACAATGTCGTCATTGACTTTTTTCAGCACACCTAGAATCTCATCGGGCAGGGGGATGACGCCCCCCATGCGCCCATGGAAGCGGACGGGGCAGCGGTCGCCAACGGCCAGGCGCACATCCTCCACCATCTGCCCGGCGTTCATCTCCGCGACCAGGATGATGCGCGCCTGTTGGGCCAATTCGGCGAGGCGGGCGCTGGGAAAGGGCCACAGAGTGATAGGGCGCAGCAGGCCCGCTTTTATACCTTCCGCGCGCGCCTCCCGCACCACTGTCTGGCAGATGCGCCCCACGGAGCCAAAGGCCACCAGCAGCAACTCGGCGTCGTCGGTGCTGTACTCTTTCCAGCGCACCTCGTTTGTGGCAATCTCTTGCAGCTTGGCCTGCAGGCGCAGGTTGGTCCGCTCCAGGTTCTCGCCGCCCAGGTAGAGGGAGGTGATGGTCCTAGTATCGCGCCCTTTCGCGCCGGTCAGCGCCCAGTCGGGGCGCTCCTCCGGTGGGCGAACGGGACGCATCGGCGGGAGTCCCACCGGTTCCATCATCTGGCCGATGGCGCCGTCGAGTACGACCATGCCGATGGTGCGGTACTTTTCCGCCAGGTCGAAAGCCAGCACCACGCAGTCGATGGCCTCCTGCACGTTGGCCGGGGCCAGGACGATGGCGTGGAAATCGCCGTGGCCGGCCATCTTGACCGCCTGGAAATAGTCGCCCTGGGCCGGTTGGATGTTACCCAGGCCAGGGCCCCCGCGCATGACGTTGACGACCACCGCGGGCACCTCAGAGCAAGCGATGTAGGAGAACCCCTCCTGCATCAGGCTGATGCCGGGGCTGGACGAGGAGGTCATCACCCGCGCCCCGGCACATGCCGCGCCGTAGACCATGTTGATGGAGGC
>CAZWPV010000613.1:0-1873 GCA_964635485.1 uncultured Anaerolineales bacterium | reverse complement strand
ATCGCGCCGGGCTTTTGCCCATCGCGCATGCGCAGGTTCACCTGATCGGCCTCCATCTCACGATCGCCGACGACGAGCATGTAGGGAATCTTTTCAATCTGGGCGTCGCGGATCTTGGCCTGCATACGCTCGCCAGAGTCGTCGATCGCCACGCGCAGGCCGCCGGCCTCCAACTGCTCTGCCACGGAACGCGCGTATTCCACGTGCCGGTCGACGATAGGGATGAGCTTGACCTGCACGGGACTCAGCCACACCGGGAACGCACCAGCGTAGTGCTCCACCAGCACGCCAAAGAAACGCTCCAGGCTGCCCAGCAGCGCGCGATGCACCATGTACGGGCGGTGCTCCTGTCCATCCTCGCCCACGTAGCTCATATCGAACCGCCCCGGCTCGTTGAAATCGAACTGGATCGTCGTACACTGCCACAGGCGATTGAGCGCGTCGCGGATCTTGATGTCAATCTTGGGCCCGTAAAACACCGCCTCGCCCTCCATGCGCTCATAGGGCAGTGAGCGCGCCTGGAGCGCTTTGACCAGCGAGGCCTCGGCCTGCTGCCACATCTCCTCCGAGCCAGCGTACTTGTCCGGCGTCTTGGGATCGCGCACGCTCAGTTCGATCTTGAACTCCTCAAAGCCAAAGCCGCGCAAGAGATTCAAGCTGAAATCAAGCACCCGCAGAATCTCATCGTCAATCTGCTCCGGCGTGCAGATGATGTGCGCGTCGTCTTGCGTGAAACCACGCACCCGCATCAGGCCGTGCAGCGTGCCGCTGCGCTCGTAGCGATAGACCGTGCCCAGTTCGGCCCAGCGTAGCGGCAGCTCGCGGTACGAGCGCTTGCTCGAATTGTAGATCATGATGTGGAACGGGCAGTTCATGGGCTTGATGTAATAATCCTGCCCCTCGATGTCCATCGGCGAGTACATCCCCTCCTCGTAGAAATCGAGATGGCCCGACGTCTCCCACAGGTAAGAGCGGCCGATGTGCGGCGTGAAGACAATGTCGTAGCCGCCCTCGTAATGCAGCTTGCGCCAATAGTCCTCGATGATGACGCGCATCCGCCCACCCTTGGGGTGCCAGTGTGCCAGCCCGGCCCCCACTTCGCCGTGGAAGCTGACCAGATCGAGGTCCTTGATCAACCTACGATGGTCGCGCTTTTCAACCTCCTCCAGCCACTGGAGGTGCGCTTTCAACTGCTTCCTATCCCGCCACGCCGTGCCATAGATGCGCTGCAACATCGGGCGATTCTCGTCGCCGCGCCAGTAGGCGCCGGCCACGTTGAGCAGCTTGAACGCATTGGACCGGATCTCTTTCGTGTTGTCCACGTGCGGCCCGCGGCAAAGGTCGGTGAACGGCCCGCTGGTGTAGACCGAGAGCTTGGGCTCCTCGTCCAACGGCTGTCCATATTCATCCGTCCCGGCAGAGAGAATGGTGTCGATCAACTCCTGCTTATAGGGTTGGTCGGCAAAGAGCTGGCGCGCCTCCTCCTCGGAGACCTCCTGGTATACAAAGTCGTGTCCCTCGGCGACGATCTCGCGCATGCGAGCCTCGATCTCCTCCAGGTCCTCCGGCGTGAGCGATCGGGGCAGGTCAAAGTCGTAATAGAAGCCATTCTCGATGGGCGGGCCGATGGCGACCTTGCCACCGGGAAACTTTTCCAGCACCGCCTGGGCCATCACGTGCGACACCGAGTGGCGTAGCTTGTGCAGATAATCTTCGTCGTGCTTTTCCTCAGCCATTTTCTTCCTCCTTGAGCTACTGCTCAGTCTCTTTCGTCATGTTCAAGAGCCTTGTCAGGCGTATGCCTGAGTAGCAACCTATTTTAACGCAATACCGCAAAAGTCACCCCGTTGAGGTGGCCGCGAGAGCGAGCCAT
>CAZWPV010000612.1:0-1890 GCA_964635485.1 uncultured Anaerolineales bacterium | reverse complement strand
AAAGGATACCATGGGCAAGCAACTGGCCCGCTCGGCAGACTCGATCGGCGCCAATATCGCCGAGAGCGGCGGGCGTTTCCATCCCGGAGACGTCATCAGATTTATGTACTATGCCCGAGGCTCCTTGCAAGAAACTCGCTACTGGCTCCGACGCGCTGCACATCGCAAACTCATCACACACGAACAACTCAACCCCTGGATGGACAATCTCACCCAACTGGCCAAGGACATCAACAGCTACATCGGCTTCCAGCGCCAACGCACTGTCAAAGAGCCCAGCGCGCCATACACGATCTCACACGAAGAACCAGACAACACAAACTAACAAACCAACTAGCCAACAAACCAACCAGAGGTACATATCATGACCTTCCAAGATAAACTCCGCAAGGCCCAGCAAAGCCATACCTCCTGGGTTTGCATAGGGCTCGACCCAGTGATGGCGCGGCTGCCCGAATCCGTGAGGAGCGCTGAAAGCCCATTTCTGGCGTTCGGTCGGGCCATCGTCGAGGCCACCGCCGACGTGGCCAGCGCCTACAAGCCCAACCTGGGTTTCTGGCTGGCCGAGGGGACCGCAGGCCTGAGCGCGCTCCGGCAGCTCATCGCCGACGTCCCCGCCGACACTCCCGTCATTCTCGACGCCAAGTTCAACGACATCGGGAACACCGCCAAGGCTTATGCCCGCGTGGCCTTTGAGGCGCTCGGCGCAGACGCCGTCACGGTCAACCCCTACCTGGGGCGCGACGGGGTGCGCCCGTTTCTCGAATACGAGGAGCGCGGAATCTTTTTGCTGGCCCGCACGTCCAACGCCTCAGCGCCCGACCTGCAGGACCGCGTGGTAGAGGGGCATCCGCTGTACGAAGAGGTGGCGCGGCTGGCAGTGCGGTGGGACGCAGACCTGCCGGGGGCATGCGGGCTGGTCGTGGGCGCGACCTATCCAGAGGAATTGGCACGGCTGCGAGAGATCGCCCCCGACCTGCCATTCCTCATCCCCGGCATCGGCGCACAGGGGGGAAGCCTGGAACCGGCCGTCGCCCACGGCCCGACGGAAGCCGGCCTTGGGCCGGTCATCAACTCGTCGCGCGGCATCATCTACGCCTCATCCGGCCCGGATTTCGCCGAGGCCGCCCGCGCCGCCGCGATCACCCTGCGCGACAGCATCAACCAGATTCGGGAGGCTGCAAGATGACCCAACTAACCAACCAACCAACTAGCCAACTAGCCAACTCCCTCTTTGACGCCGGATGCATCAAGTTCGGCACGTTCACCCTCAAGTCGGGCCTCACGTCCCCCGTCTACATCGACCTGCGGCTGCTGGCGAGCCATCCGTCGCTGCTGCGGGAAGTAGCCCACCAGATGGCCATCCCCGCCCGCGACCTCACCTTCGACCGCATCGCCGCCATCCCCTACGCCGGGTTGCCCATCGGCACCGCGATGGCGCTGGAGATGGACAGGCCGATGATCTACCCGCGCCAGCAGGTCAAGGAACACGGCCTGCGCCGCGCCATCGAAGGCGAGTTCGCCCCAGGCGAGACGGCGCTCGTCGTAGACGACCTGATCACCAGGGGCACGAGCAAGATAGAATCCATCGCGCCGCTGGAAAAGGCCGGGCTTGTCGTAAAGGACGTGCTGGTGCTCATAGACCGTGAACAGAGCGGCGCACAGGAACTGGCCCGGCGCGGATACCGCCTGCACGCCGTCCTGCAGTTCGGCGACATTCTGGACGCGCTAAAAGAATCCGGGCGAATCACGCCCGCGCAATACGCCGACGTTCTGGCCTATCTGAAGGAAACGTCCTAGATCGCTATGGCTGTAGACCTATCGACCACCCTGTGCGGCGTCCGCCTGCCCAACCCGACCGTCCTGGCATCGGGCATCTTGGGATTGAGC
>CAZWPV010000611.1:0-1900 GCA_964635485.1 uncultured Anaerolineales bacterium | reverse complement strand
AGCAGATTTCGGCACCAGAGTGCTTTCGTTTGCCCAGAATCGCGTTGACGGTGAGGCATTTCGCAACCTTCGCAAGGTTAAGCTCCTGCAACGCCCATACTTCTCCTAACTAAAAACCGGGGTTCTAGACACTCTAATTCCCAACCTTCGCCAAATCTCCCGACCCGGTGATAGCTCGCGAAATCTCAGGGTCGCCGACGTAGTCCACATCGCCGCTGCCGGTGATCTTGACATCCAGCCGCTCACTGACGCGGATGTTTGCCGAACCGCTGCCGGTGAGGGTCACGCCGGCCTCCTCGCTCGCCAGTCCCTTGGCGTGGTAATCGCCGGAGCCGTAGATAGAGACCCTTTGCTCGTCGGCCTCGCCGCTCGAGACGCGCACGCTCCCCGAGCCGCTGATGCGCACCTCGACCTCGTCGGCCTGCAGCTCGTCGATGCGCACGTCACCCGAGCCGCTGACGGCGATCTCTTGGCTCCCGGCGTTGCACCCCTTGACATCCAGGCTGCCCGAGCCGGAGAGCTTGAGCGCGATTTCGTCCGCGCTCAAGTCGTCCGCCTCCACGTCGCCGGAGCCACTGATGGTGATCGCAATCCGCTTCGCCTCCAGGTCCGGCACTTGGATGTTGCCGCTGCCAGCGAGTGTGATCGTGTCCAACGTCACAGCCGTCAGGTAGAACTTGACCGGCCTTGTAGGGTGCAGGGCGACGAACTCGCGATCCTCGATCTTGAGCGTCCCATCCTCGACCGTGGCTTCAAAATACTCGATCAGGTTCTCTTCGGCCTCCACGCGCAGGCCCTCTTCCTCGCCCATCTCTATGTATAGATCGCCAAAAGTAGCCAGCTCAACGCCACTGAAGTCATGCACTTCGAACGTCTCTTCGGCCACGCGACCTGATCCGACGACGACGTTAAAACCAACCGTGCAGCAAGCCATACTGCTGAGCACTACCAGCGCGATCACAATCCCGACACCCAATCCTGTGTTGTGCTTCATCTCTATCCATCCTCCCATTGTTTTGATATACGCAAGCCGCTCTTGTTTCAACTCGCGGCCAGGGGCGCCGGCGGCGCGCGGCGGACCAATCCCCAGACCAGTAAGCCGATCCCCACCAAGATGAGCGTGACAGGCCCTACGAACTTGCACAGCCACCACACGGGGAAGATCGCCGCCATCGCCACGATGGCCAGCGACTCGATCGCGCCCACCACCGCCAGTGCGCACACCGCGATCCCGGCGACCATCAGCCCTGCCGAGCGCTGCTTGAGGTTGACCGCCAGCAGCGCCAGCCCCACTGAAAGCGGCTCGATGGCCCACGCCACCGCCCACACGGCCCACCAGCCGGTGATGGCGCAGAACTGGAGCAGCAGTCCGTTCGCACCGACGATTATGGCGGGGATCAGCAGCCAAACTACTCGCATTTTGATCGCAGCGAACAGAAACCCCAACGCCACGCCGGTCACCTCCAGCGGCCACAGCCACTCCCAAGCACCCCACCAGCCCGTGACACTGGTAAAGAGCAGGATCATGCCATTGGTCAGCACAGGCACTCCTGGGATGAACAACCCACCCAAGCCGCGCTTGCCGCGCACCAGCAGCGGCGGCAGCACGAACGCCAACCCGGCAGCGACGACGATCAACGGCCAGAGCTGCCATACCCGGAAGCCAAAGACCGCACCGACGAAGGTGAACATCAGCGACGTTGCTCCTATTAGAATCAAAGCCACACTTATTACGATCGAAAGTTTTCTGCTCATTTCATCCCTCCAGAAACCTGTTTTTATTGTAACTTCTCACTAAAGCGGGGGGCGGGGGGGTGGGGGGGGGGGGGGGGGGGGGGGGGGGCGGCCCCCCCCCCCCCCCCCCGGAAGAGAAAGAGAGACAGGAGGGCGGAGAAAAGTA
>CAZWPV010000610.1:0-1911 GCA_964635485.1 uncultured Anaerolineales bacterium | reverse complement strand
CAGGTCGAGCAAGGGCTGAGCCAGGCGCGCCCGCAGCAAGCGCCCGCCCATCGGCGTCAGCGTCAGGTCGAGCACGCCCAGGAGCGAGCCGCGCGCCTTACGTTCA
This sequence comes from uncultured Anaerolineales bacterium, assembly GCA_964635485.1. Lineage (GTDB taxonomy): Bacteria > Chloroflexota > Anaerolineae > B4-G1 > B4-G1 > JAFGED01. The sequence continues at coordinate 1,805 of CAZWPV010000610.1, read as the reverse complement.
CGGATCGTCTCGGTCAGCTCGAGATTGCGGCGCGTGGCCGCGTCGAGCGTCATGAAGCGCTCGGTAGTGTACGTACTGAGGCTCACGATCTGCGCCAGTGTGCCCTTCTGCGTCTCGCGCAGGTAGTGCAGGACGGCGCCAGCGGCCTGAATCGCCAATGGTTTCCCTGAGCAGCCAAAGCCATCCAGTGTCGCCACCTCGAAGTGGTCGAGCAGCGCCTGGCGGGCCGCGCCCAGTTCGAAACGATAAGCCGGAACCGGAGTGATGTGTGCGCCCAGCGATTGGAGATTGGGGACTTTGTCGTGAGCGCTCAGTCGAACGATTGGAGATTGGGCATCTGCACCATCTGGAATCAGGCATTCGCGCGGCTGCAACCGCGCCAGCTCCTCAGCCACCGCACCCGCGTCCAACTGGGTCGTGGCGAACTCGCCGGTGGTGATGTCGGCGTAGGCCAGGCCTGCGCGCCCCGCCCCGAGCGGAGCCGAGGGGGCCTCTTCGACCACGACCGCCGCCAGGTAGTTGGGCCGCTTCTCGTCCAGCAGCGCCGGCTCGACGACGGTGCCCGGCGTCACCACGCGCGTCACCTCGCGGGCCACCAGCCCCTTGCCGGTGACCTCGCCCACCTGCTCGGCGATGGCGACGCGGTAGCCTTTCTCAATCAGGCGGGCGATGTACCCTTCGACGGCGTGGTGGGGGACGCCCGCCATCGGCACGCGCTGATTCTTGGCCACCGGGCGCGAGGTCAGGACGAGGTCCAGCTCGCGCGCGGCGACCTCGGCGTCCTCGTCAAAGGTCTCGTAAAAGTCACCCAGCCGGAAAAAGACGACGGCATCCGGGTGCTGGGCTTTGATCTGGAGGTACTGTTTTCGCACAGGGGTCACTTTGGGCATTATCTATTCCCTCACAAGCGCCAGGATTTCGGAGGTGCTTTCCTCGATAGGCTTATCGGTCACCTCGACGACGGGCCATTGCTGCTCGTGAAAAAGATGCAGCGCGTGGGTCACCTCACGGCGCACGGACGCGAGATCGGCATAGTCACCCGTGGCCCCACCCAGACGCTGCTCCCGCACGCGCCGCAACTCTGCCAGCCTCACCGGGTCAATGGTGAGTCCGATCACACGGCCCGCCCGCAGATCGAACAACTCTGGCGGCGGGTCGATCCCCGGCACGACGGGCACGTTGGCGACGAACCAGCCCCGAAACGCCAGGTAGATGCTCAGCGGGGTCTTGAAGGTACGCGAGACGCCCACCAGCACAATCTCCGCCTCGGCGAGTTCGTAGGCACGCTGCCCGTCGTCGTGATGGAACGCAAACTCCATCGTCTCGATGCGCCGGAAGTACTCCTCGTTCAACTGGCGGAAGAGGCCCGGCTTCTCGGCCGGAGAGACGGCAAATTGCCGAGAGAGCCGCGCCAGCAGCGGCCCCATCAGGTCGATGGTCTCGACGTTTTGCAGCCGGCTCTCGCGCACCATCGCCTCGCGCAGCTCGTCGGAGACCAACGTGTGGACGACAAAGGCCCCAACTTGATCGGCCTCCTGCACGACCTGGCGCACATGTTTCTCGGTGCGCACCTCTGGACGGCGCTCGATCTTTACCGCGCCCTCGAACTGTGTCAAGGCCGCCTTCAAAACCCGCTCCGCCGTCTCACCGGTGCCGTCGGATACCACAAAGATGTGATTCACGTTCAGTCCCTCGCTCTGCCGTCCAAGTATAGCCTATCGCCATCTGCTTGACAAGCGACCGGCTTGACGGGCTTTCGCAGCAATTAACAATCTGACATACCCAGATGTGGTGCATCTTGCCCA
>CAZWPV010000609.1:0-1921 GCA_964635485.1 uncultured Anaerolineales bacterium | reverse complement strand
ACTGGTCAAAGCCACGATCGAGTACAATCTCGGGATACGCATTCATTACTACGCGCTGGTTGGGTTCGACGGCTTTATCAAGATCGTGGATGCCCTTGGAGGCGTGGATGTGGCCGTGGAGTGCGCCCTTTCCGACACGTTCCCCGACCCCGACTCGCCCACCGGCCAGACGGACGTGGATTGGGAGCCGGGCATCTATCACCTCAATGGCAAGCACGCCCTCTGGTACGCACGCTCCCGTTGGAGCACAAGCGACTTTGACCGCAACCGCCGTCAGCAGCAGGTGCTGCGGGGGCTGTATCACCAGGTGCTGGCCTTGGACATCGTCCCCAAGATCCCCCAGTTGTGGGGTGCGCTGAACGAGACGGTGTCCACCGATCTGGGGCTGGAGGAGCTGCTCTACCTGGCGAGCCTCAGCTCGGAGCTGGACATGGTGAACGTGAAAAGCAGCTTCCTGGGGAAGGACGTCCTGCAATCGTGGACCGCGCCGAACGGCGCTTACGTGCTGGTGCCCTACTACGAGGTTCTCAGCCCTACGATCACGGCGGCGCTAGAGCCGCCGGCGATTGCGCGCGCCTCACGCCCCGCCTTCCGGGTCGAGGTGTGGAACGCCACTTCCAAAGATGGATTGGGGTACGTGGCGGCCGAGAGGCTGCGCTGGGAGGGCTTTGACGTCGTAGACGTCCAGTCGGCCGGCGAGGTGTACGAGCGCACGCAGATTTGGGACTTTACCACCTCCTCGAAAGGCTCGCCCCTCCCGCATCTAATGGTCCTCTACCGGCGGTACGCCAGCGACGTGGTCTACCAACCGGTCGAAGATCGCGCGGCGGATTTCCGCATCGTCCTCGGCGCCGACTATGACTCCTGCGTTTCCGCGCATTCCAAATGGCGACCCGAAGAGTCGCCGCCCACGCCTACGCCTCTTCCTACTGTCGTCCCCTCACCTGCTCCTTAAACTGGACTCCCCTACATTGCCCGAATTATATGCAGTCAGCGACGTGCATTTCGATGGTTTTGCCTGACACTGTCTCGATCTGGCGCTCGTTGAATCGTCGACACGCCTCGACGGCTTCTTGTTGAACACGGCAGTTGGCGAACGGCTCAAGTGTGATAACGATGCGGTCCGTCCTCTCTTTGTAGAAGCCGTCCTGGTTGAAGAATGCACGCCACAGCGTCAGCGGTGTTGTGTAGCGGTAGGCTGAACCGAAGTAGTGGTTTCTTGCCCACAGGGCACTGTTATGCAGACCGATACGCAGATGAGCCATAATCTGGTCTTTCTCGCTATCTACATCGAAGAACGTGGCGTTCGGATCGAGTTGGGCGAGCTTGTCCACAGTGCGGGCTTGTTCCTGGCGGTGCGCCTCTATCGCCTGTTCGAGCTTCGCCTTGCGAGTCAGGTACCGGGCGAGCCGCTGGTGATGACGTTCGCGGTAATCTCGCAATTGTTGCTGGCGCTTCGCGGCGCGGGCAGATGCCTGCGATCCCTGTCGCTTTCGAGGACGCAACAAGTCGACCACCTTCTTGTCGTGGCGTGCCGTGAGGTTCTGGATGCGACGTTCCAGGTCAGTCAGTTGCACCATCTTGCCGTCGAGCTTGCGCTTGACCGCCTCCAGGTGGGTGGTCAGATCTGTGATTCGCTTAGCGACGCGGCGATCAGGGACCACACGCTTGGCCCGCAGGCCGAAGTTGATGTTGAGATGCACGAAGGCTATTTGATCACGAAACGAGTTCTCTTGGGCGTTCCAACGCTCCAGGTACCAGCGGACGACACGGCAGATGTCCGGTTCATCGTCACGACTGACAGTCGTTATCAAGGCTATCAGGTTATCGGGACGCTCCAGGTCGTAGATCAACCCAGCGCGCACATCCAGATCGTCGGTCAGGCCAAAGTCGGCGTCAGCCACACGGTGAGTGACCTGTC
>CAZWPV010000608.1:0-1932 GCA_964635485.1 uncultured Anaerolineales bacterium | reverse complement strand
GCAGCGCCGACTCCCGCATCCCGGTCGTCCGGCGACCACGTCTCCGCCTTCTCTGGCCTTTTCCTCGCATCTTTGCTCTTTCCTCACAGGGTCAGTCAGGCCCGTATTCAGCCGTAGTATATCACACTATGTACTATATGTCAATAGTTAAATAGCACATAGGTGAATTTCATATAGACAAGTAATAGACTTTATCACGATTTGACTTGAGAGAAATAGGGGGTATCCTTGCAGATTGAAATCACCAGACAGCAAGGATACCGCCCTAATGACCAATTATACCCAACTCTCTCGTAAACCGAAACAGTTTCACGCTCTGACAGGGTATACACTGAAGGAATTCAACGCCCTGTTGCCAGCGTTTGCGATCAGCTTCCTGGCCTATGTTCAGGAGTACACACTGGAAGGGAAGAAGCGTCGGAAGCGACGTTACGTTTCCTACAAGAACAGCCCTTTACCCACGATGGAGGACAAGTTGCTCTTCATTCTGATGTGTCTGCGTAAGGCAACCACCCAAGACATCTTCGGAGCTGTGTTCGATATGCCCCAACCAGTAGTCAACAAGTGGGTGCACGTGTTGCATCTCTGTCTTAACCAAGCGTTGGCTGAACTGGGAGAGGTGCCTGCTCGCACCGCACTAGACCTGCCGGTGGAAGATGATGATCTCAAGGTCTACTTTCAAGATGGGACCGAGCGACCGATTCAGCGTCCCAAGGATCAAGAAGCCCAGAAAACGCACTACAGCGGCAAGAAGAAATGCCACACGGTCAAGAACAACGTCGTGGTCAATGCTCAGGGCAAAATCGTGCTGCTGACCACAACTTGCGAGGGGAAGAAACACGACAAGCACATCGCCGATGAAGCTGGGTTTACGCTGCCAGAAGGCAGTGCTCTCTATCAAGACACGGGCTTCCAAGGCTTTGCTCTGGAAGGTGTGACCATTCTTCAGCCAAAAAAGAAGCCCCGTGGGGCTGAATTAACGGATGAAGAGAAGGAGCACAATCGCCAGATTTCCCATATTCGTATCCAGGTGGAACATGCCATCGGTGGCGTGAAACGTTATCGGATTGTTAAGGACCGGCTCCGCAACTGGAAACAAGGTTTTCGTGACCAAGTGATGGAGACCTGTTGCGGTTTGCACAACTTTCGGTTGAACCTCAGGTCTTGGTCCTACTTCTCATTGGCTATCAGTCAGGGGTGTGCATGAACTGTCTTGCGCAACGATTCTCATACGCCGGGTTGAAGCTCTAATGGGCTACTCTTGGCAGGCTAGGAACGCAATCCCAGAAGGGGTCGTGCTCTGAGTCTAGCTTCAGCGCCGGGTGACGCTACGAGCAACATCTTAAATCGTGCTCACCCCCTAAATCGTGATAATGTCTAATACATAGACAGATGGGCAGCGCGACGGTCGAGGCTTGCAGGCAACAAAAAAGAGCCCTGTCATGGCCGAATAATGCATCCATTCGATATCTGAGTTCAACCCTCTCGTTTTCGCAGCAAGATTGCGGTTCTGTGATGGCTATCTGAGCTATCCAGACTGCTATCTCGCCTGTTCTCTTCAGTGCCTCCGCGTGGCTGTTGTTCGTCACGCTGGCATCCATTCGTTTGATCCTCCCTGCAATGTAGGAATGCGTGAACCAAGCAGTATAAAGAGCTGCGCCATGTCGATTAGCGTTTCGGCTGAAAGGGGAGCGCGACTAACCTGATCACTACGTAACACCCGTCCAATCGTATTTGATGATCGCCGGAGCTGTTGTCCTGCTGCTGGGCTTGGTCTTTTGCCCACTGGGCCAGGTCGCTGGCTGGGTGGCCTGGGTGTTTCTGACCTACACCATCGAGATGGTGCGGCTGACGGCGCGGGCGCCCTTCGCCTCGGTGCCGGCGCGTGTGGAGGGCTGGATGGTGTGGGGGTACTATGCCATCCTGGCGGGC
>CAZWPV010000607.1:0-1939 GCA_964635485.1 uncultured Anaerolineales bacterium | reverse complement strand
ATTGCTAGGTGCAGCCAAACCACCCAAGATAAAAACGAACAGCACGAGGCCGAACCCCACCAGCCCTGCGACGATCAATTGTCGGTTCATCACCCACTCCCTGGCAGAGCGCGTTTTTCCCACACATCCCCACCAAAACTACTATACCACAAACGATAACAGCCTACCAGCGTCCGACCCCCTCCCCAACCCTCCCCCGCATTGCGGGGGAGGGAGCGCGGCGCAGCCGCGGCGGGTGGGGGTTGAACTACGCGTACCCGTGGGCGGGGTCCTTTTCCCTGAGAATGACGTCGTGGGCGGCCCCCTCCCTGATGCTGGCCGAGGAAATGAGCGTGATCCGCGCGTTCTCCTGAAGCTCCTCCACCGTGAGGGCCCCGCAACTGCACATCGTGGCGATGATCTTGCTCAACGTCAGCTCCAGGTTATCCCCCAGCTTTCCGGCGTAGGGCACAAAGCCGTCCACGCCTTCCTCGAAGGTGAGGGCCATCTCGCCCCCAAAATCGTACCTCTGCCAGTTCCGCGCCCGGTTCGACCCCTCGCCCCAGTATTCCTTGACAAAGCTGCCGTTGATCACCGTTCTCTTGGAGGGGCTTTCGTCGAAGCGGGCAAAATACCGGCCCAGCATGACGAAATCGGCCCCCATCGCCAGCGCCAGGATGATGTGATAGTCCTGCACGATGCCGCCGTCGGAGCAGATGGGGATGTAGACGCCGGTCTTTGCGAAATACTCGTCCCTGGCCAGGGTTACTTCGATCACCGCCGTGGCCTGGCCACGCCCGATGCCCTTCTGCTCCCGGGTGATGCAGATAGAGCCTCCGCCGATGCCCACCTTGATAAAATCGGCCCCGGCCTCGGCCAGGTACAGGAAGCCCTCGCGGTCCACGATGTTGCCGCCCCCCACCTTGACCTGGCCGTCGTACTCGTTTTTGACAAATTGGATCGTCTCTTTCTGCCACTCGGTGAAACCATCGGAGGAATCGACGCACAGCGCGTCGGCCCCGGCGTCCACCAGCGCCGGCACTCGCTCGCGATAGTCCCGCGTGTTGATGCCGGCGCCGACCATCAGCCGCTTTTCCTCGTCCACCAACTCGCGGGGATTCTGCTTGCTGTACACATAGTCCTTCCGAAAAACCAGGTAGCAGAGATTCTGATTCCCGTCCACGATGGGCAGCGAGTTCAACTTGTGCTCCCAGATGAGATCGTTGGCATCGTGCAGGCTGATCCCTTCCTCTGCGTAGACGAGGTGCGAGAAGGGCGTCATCAGCTCCGCCACCCTGGTGCCCGGCTCGCAACGCCCGATGCGATAGTCCCTGCTGGTCAGAATGCCCAGCAACTTGCCCTGGGCGCTGCCATCCTCTGTGACCGCCATCGTCGTGTGGCCGGTTTGTTCGGCCAACGCCAAGACCTCACTGAGCGTAGTGTCGGGCGTGACGTTCGAGTCGCTCACCACAAAGCCCGCCTTGAAGCGCTTCACCTCCCGAACCATCCATGTCTGCCGCTCAATCGGCTGAGAGGCGTAGATGAACGAGAGCCCACCGCACCTGGCCAGGGCGGTGGCCATGTTATGGTCCGAGACGGCCTGCATGATGGCGGAGGTAAAGGGGATGTTCAGCTCCAGGGCGGGTTGCTCCTCCCCTTTTCTATATTTGACCAGGGGCGTCTTGAGACTCACGTTTTCGGGAATGTGACGCTTTTCCGTCAGCCTGGGGATCAAAAGATACTCGCCAAAAGTGTGCGCAGCTCCATAATACTTGGCCATCGCCAACCTCCTGTCTTTAGACGTGCTCGCCGCTCCTTCTACCGCTGCGTAGAGCGAGCACTGTACACAGAACCGAAACCGATCTAGCCCCTTACATCATATCCAAGCCTGCGCAGCTCCTCTTCGTCCCGCCGCCAGTCCTTGCGCACCTTGACCCACAAGTCGAGGTAAATGTGACCG
>CAZWPV010000606.1:0-1944 GCA_964635485.1 uncultured Anaerolineales bacterium | reverse complement strand
ACGTGGCGCGGGCGTTCAAGCTGGCCTGGGAGCTGGGCTGCAAGGGGCTGACGGTTTACGTGACCGGCTCGCGCGAAAAGGTCGTGCTGGAGACGGAGGCCACGCGGAAGGCCAAGGAGGCTCAGCCCCCGACGATGGCGTCGCCGACGACGCGGGCTGAAACAGCCCGTGTGCGCCGGCCGCGCCCGCACGTAGTGAAGGGCGTGACCTACCGCAAGGGGACGCCCCTGGGCACGGCCTACGTCACGGTCAACGACAACGGCGGCGACGAGCCTTTCGAGGTGTTCCTGACCGTGGGCAAGGCGGGGTCGGATACGGCGGCGGTGGCCGAGGCCCTCGGCCGGCTGATATCCCTCGTCCTGCGCATCCCCTCGCCGCTCTCGGCGACGCGCCGGCTCGGGCAGGTGGTTCAGCAATTGAAGGGCATCGGCGGCGGGCGTCCGCTGGGCTTTGGGCGCGACCGGGTGCGCAGTCTGCCCGACGGCGTGGCGCAGGTGCTGGCCGAGCACCTGGGGATGATCGAGCCGCAGGACGAGGATCAGGAGATTGGGCAGTTGTCGCTGTTCCCGGCGGGCGATCTGTGCCCGGAGTGCGGCCACGCGGCGCTGGTGAAGGAGGAGGGGTGTAACCGCTGTTATTCTTGCGGATACAGCGAGTGTTGAGTGGTCAAGCTCTTTTGCCGGGCCTTCTGTCACTGCGGACTTTCCTTTGCAGTGACACTTCCAAATTGCTGGTTTTGCCCCACAAAGTCGCGTTGACTTTGCACCACAAAACTGCGTTGACTTTGCCCCACAAAAGCCGCGCTGATTTGGCACCAAAGCCGCGTTGACTTTGCATCAAAGTCACGTTGACTTTGCACCAAAGTCACGTTGACTTTGCGCTAAAGCCGCGTTGACTTTGTATCACAAAGCCGCGTTTGCGTCCACAAGCTGCGGTTCCCCGGTTTGGGCCAGGATTTCCAACCGTCTCACCGCCTCCGAGATGCTGGGCAGGGCCTTGATCTCTTGCTCGATCTGCCGCGCCCGCGCTCGATATTCCGGCTGTTCGAGCACGCTCCTGACCGCTTCACGGATTGCTTCCGGTTCCGGTGGCTGTCCCTCTACGAGCGCCGCCACTCCCAGTTCAGCGCAGCGTTGCGCATTTGGGAGCTGATCGCCCGCGCCCATAGGGATGATGGCCATCGGAAGGCCGTGCCAGAGCGCGGAAAGCATGGAGTTGTAGCCGCCGTGGAAGAGTATGGCGTCGCAGTGGGGCAGGAGGAGCGTCTGCGGGATGTACTGCGCGATCTTGATGTGGTCGGGATGTGGCCGAAACTGCTGCGGGTCCATCGACCGCCCGACGGTCACGATCACGTTTAGCTCTTCGGTGCCGAGCGCGTCGAGAATAGCCTGGAACGTGCCCGGCGATTGGTTGAACGCGGTCCCCAGCGTCACGTGAACCGTGGGCCGGTCGGGGAGTGCGTCCATCCAGCCAGGGAGCTTCTCGTCGCCGCTCTGGTCGAAGGGCGGCATGCAGAATCTATGGGTCACGTGCTGGGGGGATTCGGGGAGGGGCCACGAGGGCGGCAGGAAATTCAGCACAAAGTATCGATCCATCGCTGCGAGCTGGGAATCGTCGACGAGCCCGTACTGCCGCCGCAGCTCCAAAACGGCATCGGTGATCCCATAGTGCGGGGTGGCATAGAAGGCCCAGGTGACGGTTGCGTATGGCAGGCCGGCCCGCTCTGCGACGATGTATCCTCCGAACTCGACGGGATCCCGAACGATCAGGTCGGGGTTCCAGGTGTTGACGGTCTCGATCAGGTCATCGATCATTCTGGGCGCCAGCCCTTGGATGAACCCGTGGAGTTGCTGTATGCCGATTGACGACGGGAACCTGGCCTGGATGGTCTCCCAATCCGGCAGCGCTTCAAAGATGTCTTTTGACCCATCGAAATCCATGCCG
>CAZWPV010000605.1:0-1953 GCA_964635485.1 uncultured Anaerolineales bacterium | reverse complement strand
TGAGCTTGGTGGTGGTCGTCGTCTTGCCGGAGGAAGAGGGTCCGGCGACAATGACGATCCTCACCTCGTCCCGTCGCTCACGGATGACCTCAGATGCAGCGGTGATATCGTCGTTGTAGGCATGGTCGGTCTCGTGCACGATATCAAAGAACTCGCCGCGGGCGATGCGCGCGTTCAGCCGCTCCACCGTGTGCAGATCGTGATCGACGGCCCAGTCCAGCACGCGCCACATCTTGCGCCAGGGGATATTCTCGTAGGCGCGCTGCGAACGCTCGGCCCGCCTCGTTCGCTGGCGAGCGCGCTCGTCTCGGTAGAGAATGTACGCCTTGGCCGTTTTGGCGCGGCCGTTCTCGATCAATATCTTTTCGACGATGTCCTGGATTTCCTCGATGGTGGGAATGTGATCCGGCGGTGTCTTTTCCTCCATCATCGCCACGACCTGATTGGCCAGATCATCGGCGATAGATCGATCTCGCCCACCCACAGCCACCGCCGCTCGATAGATAGCGTTGGTAATGCGCTCTTTCTTGAAGGGTACCACGGCTCCCGTCCGCTTGACCACGTGCGTTATCTTTGCCATATCGATTCCTCCCGAGTGCGCGCTGGTTCACATTGTATCATAGCCAGAGAGAAAGCACCAAAACTCACTTTGCCACGGTCACTGTCGAAAACACCAGCGCATCCCCCCACGACACGCCATCCGCCCCACCCTCGACCACGGGCAACCGCTCGATGGTGACCCAATTATAGGTGACCAGGTGCAGACTATAGTTCCCCGACTCGATATCTGCGGGCAGGTGCAGGCATCGCAAGGCGCTCACCTGCTCGCCGGGATCCAGCACGCCGATCCCCTCATCCGATTGAGCCATCAGGACGCCAGCAGGATTGACCAGGTGCACGCCCGCGGAATACGAGCCGTCCACCGGCGCCAGGGCCGTCAGACTCACCTCCGCACAAACCTGCTCTCCCCGCCGCGCGCTCGTCGAGTCGATCACGCCGCCATCGTAGCGCAGCAAGTTACCGAACCGAAACCGCAGGTCATCGCCACCCTCCCGGTCGAAGCGATAAAAGAGCATGAGCTCCACGCCATCGCGATAGCCAACGGATCGATCGGCAGCCAGTGCCCAGATGGCATCCCACGTCTCGGGTAAATTGGCCGGCATGACGAGCCAGACCGATGGAGCGGCATCCAGTGAAGCGACGAGCTCCCGCACCTCGGCGGGGCTGTGCCACTGCGAGGATAAGTCCAGCGCGGCCCCGTTCCTGATGCCAAATTGGTGATCGTAGTAGCTTTCCACGCAGCAGTCGGCGATGTAGGTCACAGATGGCTCCTCGGGCCACCGCGCAGCGACCATCCGCCGCACGGTGGGCTCCCACGGCGGCTTGGCGGGCCAGAAGCGATCAAAGGTGACAAATTGCGTGCAGACAAAAACCAGCAGCAGAAAGTAGGCCAACGGTCGCCAAAAGACGTGCCGCAGCCCATAGGCCACCAGCAGCGCGCCGGCCGGCAGGATCGCGATCAGGTAGCGCACGTGATAGAACAGCGGCACCCAGATGTTGAGCACCAGTGCAACCAGGGGTGTCACCAGCAGCCAGAGCAGGAGCAACAGGACGGCACCGCCGTAGCGGCGCAGTTCGACCAGCGCCCGTCCCAGCACGAACGGAGCCAACTGCAGCCACCAGGTCCCGCCCGTCAAAACAGCCACCATCCAACAAAACGTCCACCAGTCCGTGGGCTGGGAAGGATTCAGTGGCCCGTCAAAGTGAGCGCGCGCTTGCTGGAACAGCCCTGGCGTCCAGAGCGCAAACAGGGCCAGCGCCAAGATGGCTATGGCCAACCAGCGCGCCAAGTGCCTTGGTCGAACCAAAAGCACGTAGAGCGCCTGGGTCAGGACGAGGAAACCGGCATAGTAGTGCGTGTGCAGAAGAGCGGCCATCAGCAAGCCGTAGGAA
>CAZWPV010000604.1:0-1972 GCA_964635485.1 uncultured Anaerolineales bacterium | reverse complement strand
TGCCCGGCAGCTCCACAAACAGCCGTCCGCGTTGTGCCGTCATGCGGGCCATGGTATAATCGCCACACAAGAACTGGGGAGGGAAAAGATGAACCAGTTGAAGCGAAATAGACTCAGCGTCGTCGTTCTCGTCGTCACGCTCGTCGCCCTGAGTTGTAGCCTACCTGCGACGCCTGCGCCACCCACGAGGGAGATCACGCCGGTGATCGTCGCCACTGCCGAGCCTACGCCCAGCCCCGAGCCCTCGGTTCCCCCCACGCTGCCGCCGACCGCCACCCCACCGCCTACGCTCACTCCCACCCCCATCCCCACACAACCGCCCCCCACGCTGCCTCCCCCAACCTCCACGCCACCGCCCATGCTCGGTTGCGCCGTGCTTCCCGAGGGCGTGTTCCTCACCATCTGGCAGAGCGACGCAGCGCGCCAGGCCGTGCTCGGCTGCCCCATCTCCAACCACCCGCGCATCGAGCCGGCGGCCTGGGAGGTTCAGACCGCCTACCAGCCCTTTGAGCACGGGGCGATGATATGGTCGGACCACATCGGCTGGTACGAGAAATCCATCATCTACGTCCTCTACGATGACGGCACGTTCGAGGGGGTGGACGACACCTTCGACCCAAGCACCGACCCCACCAGCGGGGAAGAGACGCCGCCCGCCGGCTTGCTCGAGCCGATCCTGGGGTTCGGCAAGGTGTGGCGGGAGAGACCGGACGTGCGCGCCGCCCTGGGATGGGCCACTGCAGAGGAAACGCCCGGTGCAGGCCGGTTCCAGCTCTTTACCGGCGGCAATATGATCTGGCTCAGCCAGCGTGGGGAGACCGTTGTCCTGCTGTTTGCCAGCTCGACGTACACAGTCGAAAGCAGCCCGACCTTCGAGTAGCAAGACCACCCAGAAGCGCCCCGCCAGACAAACGGCTCGATAGCCCGCTGGCTGGATGCTCGCATCCAGCTACCCCTGCGCCAGCCTGGCAACGGTGACCCCCTCGCCGCCCTCGTTGGGAGCGCCGGGCTCTTGGGAAGTGACCAGGGGATGGTCAGACAGAAACTCGCGCACCGCCCGGCGCAGCGTGCCGGTGCCCTTGCCGTGGATGATGCGCACCCACGGCAACTCGGCCAGCGAGGCCGCGTCCAGATGGCGGTCGATCTGCTCCAGCGCCTCGTCGACGGTGCAGCCGCGCACCTCGATCTGCTCGCCCGGCGAGCGGGCGGAGCGGACAACACGGTAGCCACGGGAGGCAGGCTCGGTCAAAGGCGTCGCCGCGAGCAACTCCAGGTCGGCCCGCTTCACGCGGGTGCGCGCCGGCCCCACCTGCACCTCCGCCTCCTCGTCGTCGATCTCGATGACGTTCCCCTTCGCATTCAGCGGGCGCACCCGGACGGCGTCGCCGGGGCGGATGGGATGCGGGCTGGTATCGGGCACGGGTAAAGGCGCTAGCTCCTCCGGCTCTGAGAGCTCATCTTCCAAATTCCTCACGTCCTGCTCAATCGCGGACACCGCCTCCACCGGCGCGGCAGCGGCCTGCAGACGACGCTTCAGGGAGCGCATTTCAGCACGTAGAGCCTCCAATTCCGCCACGGCCTCCTCACGAGCCTGTTCAAGAACCTCCTGCCGCTCCTGCTCGATGCCATCCAGCCTCTCGCGCAACTCGCGAGATAGCCTGTCAGCCTCGACGCGGGCTGCGTTGGCCGCATCACGCGCCTGCGCCTCCTGGAGACGCAAGCTGTGAATATCGGCCAGCATGTCCTCGGCGTGCAGGTCATCCGGCGAGATCAGCTTGCGCGCCGTCTCGACGATGTCGCGTGGGAGGCCCAATCGCTGGGCGATGGCGAGGGCGTTGGAGCGACCCGGCAACCCGATGCTCAGCTTGTAGGTCGGGCTCAGCGTCTCGGCGTCGAACTCGACGGAGGCGTTGCACACGCCGGGCGTGAGCTGGGCATAGGTCTTGAGCTCCGGGTAGTGGGTGGCGACGAA
>CAZWPV010000603.1:0-1972 GCA_964635485.1 uncultured Anaerolineales bacterium | reverse complement strand
ATCGGCGTCGAGAGCGAGATGGGACGGGGCACGGCGTTTACCATTGAGCTGCCGGGAAAAAATTAGCAAAGCTTCGCCTCAAACCGACGAGTTAAACTCACCGCAGAGACACCGAGGACCCAGAGGAAAAACTAAAAACCCTGCTCTCTGCGCCTCTGCGGTGAAAGATCTTGTCTCATTGGACAAGATTCGCTACATGAAGATGGCTAGGCCGCTTCGGGTTCGAGGGATGTCAAGCAGAAGAAGGGAGCCTCTTCACGCGTATCCGGTGCACCTCCTGCCCGCCCGCGTGCCAGTAGCGAAGCATCTGGGCAGCGCGGTCGATCTCGTACCGCCCGTCGGAGACCTCGACCGCGTACCCATCCGGGTATTGGTAATCCGGCACAAATATCTCGGTGGGGGCGTCGACCGCCGGATCGTGCCGGAACTCGAACTCGAAGCACCTGCGCCTGACGTCAAAGGCCATCCGCAGCGGCTTCCCGGCGATCTTGCGCGCGTACGGGCGCACGACGGCCTCTAACGCCCGCCCACCGGAATTGAGATCGGCGGGGTCTGTCTGCTGGTCGCGGCTAAAGATGGAGAAATCCTCGTCGTTCCACTTGTCGCCGCGCGCGTTGGTGTTGTCGGCGGTGTAATTCCACAGGGTAAAGCTCAGCAGATTGGCCTCCAGCGCCTGCATGCTGGCGTCCATCGCCCGCACCTGGAGCGAGAAATCGCCCGTGCGGTAGGCCCGCTTGTTCCGCATGTCGAAGGGAATCCCCACCTCGCCGATGAGGGTAGGCACGCCGCCCATCTTTTCCGCCGACATTCTCTTGACGCGCGCCAATTGCTCGACGAAAGAGCGGTGCACGCGGCTCCGCCCAAAGACGACTTTACCCGCCGCGTCCACGCCCAGGAAGGGGACGAAATTCTTGGCAAACAGGGTGACCCCGTCGTACCAATGCGCCGCGTTGATCACACCCAGCGCGTCCTCCGCTCCCCAATCGGGGTGGCCGCCTCGGGGCTCGCCCTCGACAAAGATGAGCGCGCCGGGATCGACGGCGCGGATCTCGCGCGCGTAGCGGTTGGCGAAGGGGCGCAGGTAGTCGTTGGCAAAATCGACCGGGCGGCCGTCCACCCGCGCAAAGTGATCGGGCCGCAGCAGGCGCGGCGTGCCGTCCGCAGCGACGTCCCACACGCCGTTCTGCTTCCAGATGCACTCGCATCCCGCGCGCCAGGCGCGCGCGCCGCCGGGGTTCACCAGTCGCCGGCCGCGCCTCCTGGCTCCCAGGTATTCCACGTCCCACACCTCGACCTCCTGCGGGTAGCCAGCTCCCAGCAGCATAGCCTGGAAGGGCGTCGGGGATGCTCCCTTGCGCAAGAGGCCGGCGGCGATTCGCAGGTCCGGCCAGCCGATGAAGCCTGCCGAAGGCTCGTTCAGCGTATCGTAACCGACGACGTTGGTCAACCCCTTCAGCCGCGCGGCGACCTGCTTGACCGCGTCGATGTAATGGCGTTGAAGGTATTCCTGCACCGGCTCGCCCTCCACAGTCGTCTGCGGCGCAAAGTCGTCGCCGCCGAAAGAGAGGGTGAACATCGTCGCCGTGGCCAGCTTGGCGTAGTTAGTCGGCCAGATCATGCGTGGCAGGGGATCGCCGTGGACGGCGTGCACGAGCGCCGCCCCCGTCTCCGAGAACTTTGTAACGTCCATCCCCACAGCTTCAAAGGCCCAGCCGGGGGCACCGTCGCCGCCGGAGAAGCGGCTCCACGCGTCCTGGTGGGGATCGACGAACAGATCGAGGCCGTGCTCCCCGGCCTTGCGCACGATCCGGTAGAGATAGTCCAGGTACGCCTCGTCATACCGGCCCGGCCCGGCGTGCTCGATCGCCTCCCAGGTGACCAGGAAGCGCAGGAAGGTCAGACCCCAGGCCCGCAGCCGGGAGAAGTGCTCGTCCGCCTCCTCCAGCGGGAAGGGACGCCCCACGAAGGAGAC
>CAZWPV010000602.1:0-1980 GCA_964635485.1 uncultured Anaerolineales bacterium | reverse complement strand
GCCAAAGACGTCTTGGTCGAGCAGGCTGCTGAGGGAGTGCACCGGGTTGGTCGAGGCCAGCAGGGTACGCTTGCCCTGCTGCGCGATCCACAGCGCCGCCGCGCCGGCCATGACGGTCTTGCCCACGCCGCCCTTGCCGCCGAAGAAGATGTACTTCATCTGCGGGTGTTCAGACAGGAATTGTTGGGTCGTCTGTGCAATTGTCATGCCTCACCTCCGACTTCGGCAGGCTCAGCCGAGCCAAACAGCGCGTCTGCCACTTTGCCGATCATCTCCAGGCCGGTGATGTCCCGTTCGAACTCGGGCACGCGCGTCAGCACGTCCTCACCGAACGTCTCGTCTATCTCGGCCAGATACTTGTCCTGCATCTCGATGCGGTTCCGCAGGTACGCGGGGATCTCCTGCTGGGCCAGTTCCGGCGGGATGACGCGGTTCACGATGTAGCCGGAGATGGGCACGTCGTACTTGGCGAACAGCTTGGCCGCCTTCAGCGTGTCCAGGATGATCATCTCCTCCGGCGTGACGACGAAGAAGAAGGCCGTCTTTTCGCGGTCGGTGAGGATGCCGGAGGAGGTGTTGATGCGGTTCTTGATGTATTGCAGCTCGGCCAGGATCTGATCTTCCTCCGTCTCTTTCTGCCGCTCCAGGATGGCCGCCACCTGGGCGTACTCTTGCATCTCCTCGCGCAGGGAGGTGATCTTGCCGATCCATTCGTCGTAGACGCTGGCCATGCTGAGGTAGTAGAGGGCGTGGCCCAGCGGCACCAGGTCGTAGATGTAGTAGTCGTACTCGGCGCCGACGACGATATCGACCACGGCATCAAAGATGGCGCTCTCCTCCATCGCCGGCTCCGCTGCGGTGGCCTGGATATAGTTCTCGATCTCTTCCGGGATCTCGTCCATCCCGTACATGTCGCGGATTTTCTGGCGGATCTCTTCCTGGTACTCTCGGATATGTTGGTCGGCGTCGATCTCCTGGGCAAAGAGGCCCGGCATGATCTCTACCGCGCCCTTGCCAAAGATGTCACGCTCGAAAATATCAGAGAGGGAGGCCTGCGGGTCGACCGAAAAGACCAGCACCTTGTACCCCTGCTTGGCCAGCCAGTAGGCGGTGGCGGCGGAGAAGGTCGTCTTGCCCAACCCGCCCTTGCCGCCGAACTCGATGTAGCGGCGGTCGGGGTGTTCTTGGAAGATGGTTGCTAGTGACAATGTTTTCTCCTTATGCTAATGCACCTTATGCCAATGCGTCGGTCAGATCACGCTCGCGCAGCATACGCCGCTTCCAGGTGGAAATCTGCGGCACGACGTAGGGCAGCAGGCGCAGCGAGTAGTAGGGCGGCAGGATGGGGATGCCCAGCAAATCCCCCATCGTGATCAGGATGAACAGGTGCTCCATGCTTCCCCGCGTCTTGAGGGCAAAGCGGGTCATGTCGTGGCCGGCCATGCCGTAGAGGAATTCCTTGGCCGAACGGCCAAAGCGTTTGATAAGTCCCACTTTTTCTTCTGCGTTTGTGTCTTTGGTGCTCATATGACCTCCGTTGTGGTGTGAGATTGTGTCTCAGGTGATTCCTTCAATAAGTCCAGCTAGATCGGTCAGGTCGCGCTCGCGCAGCAGGCTGCGCTTCCAGCGGTTGATCACGGGCACGACGTAGGGCAGCAGGCGCAGGGTGTAATAGGGCGGCAGGATGGGGATGCCGATGATGTCGCCGAAGGTGACCAGGACGAACAACCGCTCGATCTCCCCACGCTCTCTTTGCATGTCGCGCACCCAGTCGTAGGTGGTCATGCCGTAGAGAAACTCGCCTGCCGCGTGTGCGGCGCGGCGCAGCTTGCTGCGGATGCGCTCTTGTGTGGATGCCATCACGTCTCCCCGACGCTTCCCACGACGATGGGAGGGTCGTTCCACCCTCCCATCGTCCGAATAGCATGGTCTGCCAGCCGTTTACACGGCCTCGGGTGCGCGTTCCTCCCGTGGTTTGAG
>CAZWPV010000601.1:0-1983 GCA_964635485.1 uncultured Anaerolineales bacterium | reverse complement strand
GTGACACTTGCCGAATTGCCCGCCACGCCTTTTTATGATAAACTAAGTACCGGCTGCTGATCGAAAAAACAATAAGGAGCGTTTATGCAAGCACATGGCTGACATAGACCAAAGACGATAAAGGCTTCGTACAAGAGCAATGTTAAGCAAGGAGGCTAAAATGCATAGAACGAGAACGTCCATCCTCAAACCGGGCATCCTCATCCCGATCGTTATTTTAGTGGCTCTGTCCTTTGCCTGTGGCATCATACCTACCCCCGAACCCACCGCCACCCCCACGCCCACCAAGACACCGACCCCCACGCCTACCAGAACCCCCACACCCACCAATACCCCCACGCCTACCAATACCCCCACGCCCACCAATACCCCCACGCCTACGCCAGGATTGACGCCGGTCGCAGGCGAGACAGTCACCAGCCTCTATTGGGAAGTCACGGTGACAGATATAGACACAGCCAAGAAAATGGGTGACTTTTACTATTCGGATGACTCGCCGTTTCGCTTTATAATCTTGACCCTCGAATGCACCAACTTGCGTACAGAGGACATCGAATGGTCGCCAGGGAGCGTCGTGATGGTGTACGTGGGAAGTGGAGATTTGGCAGGTTGGGGCAGGACACCGGCCCTGTACGCCGCAACGGCCGGTGGCAAGGTAAAAAGCCTCGATAAAGAAACCGTAATAATCGACTGGGATGCGGGTGAAACTCGGACCTTTCAACTGGCATTCGGATTCCCGGATAGCTACGAAGAGTTCGTGCTATACTTTCCCGAAACACAAGTAACCAGCATCACCATTGACTAGATGCCCGCGCTCACCCACAAGCGCGATCTCGCCACGACAGAAGCCCCGTTTCCAAGAACGGGGCTTCTACCTTACATGCGAACTGATCAGCGATAACTATCGAGTTGCCTTGCTCAACGTGACTGCTGCGCCGCCGGGCACTCGCCGGAACTCGGTGGCGTCGCCCAGCACACGCCCCAGAACATTGACCGGGCTGGCCGCGCGCGGCTCGGGCCCGTCGCTCGCCGGCGTCGGCCCGAAAAAGATGCAAAAGGCGCTCCCCACCGGCCAATAGCCCAGCTCCCCCACCTCCACGTCAGCGCGGGCGTCGGGCCCCTCCTCGGCCTGCACCGGAATCGCAAAATAGACCTCGTCCCCCCAGATTTTAGCCTGCCCGGTGATGGGCAGCGCCTCCCAGATGGCCTGCGCAGTGGGGCTGTCGTTCAGCTCGGCCTCCACCGTCACGGAACCGGCGGTGATAGTGATGCGGTTAGGCATGGCGCACCTCCCAATTGGTTAACTCAATATCTCTTTCACGCGCCCTATTTCACCACTTTCCAGGCGGACTTTGATGCCATGAGGATGCGTGGGAGATTTCGTCAAAATGTCCCGCACCACACCCTTGGTCAGCTTTCCAGAACGCTGGTCTTGTTTCAGCACGATCAGAACCTGCGTTCCTGGCCGTATGTCTTTACGATGAGTACCATCCATGCTTCCACTACCCGCCTGCGATCAGGTGAATCACATGCACGTTCGCCCCATCAGAGATGGCGCGAGTCGGATACTCCACAGGGGGAATCACTTCTCCGTTGATCTTGACGATGATGTGCGGAAACGTGTAGCGGAACCGCTCCAGCAAAGCGGATACGGTCAGTCCCTCCTCCCACACTATCTCGTCGCGGTTATTGACGCGGATCACTTCACCAACCTTGCGAAGGTTACATCCATTCTTGCAATTGGAAGCGTGTTTCGATCTGAAGGTGGATTCACATCTCGGACACCCTGCAAACCTTCGCAAGATTCGCTACAGATACTTTTCGACGACGGCGACGACCTCGGGGAAATCGATCCCCAGCTTTTGGAGCGTCTCCAGCCTGGGCACGCCGTCGCTCGTCCAGCCGCGCCGCTCGTAGACGGCGTCCTTGAGCTTTTCGTACTGTTCCTCACGATGCCTGCGCAGCGCGGCGATCTTTTCCTCG
>CAZWPV010000600.1:0-1987 GCA_964635485.1 uncultured Anaerolineales bacterium | reverse complement strand
TGAACCCAGTCGATCATGTTGGATTCGCTTTCCCACCCGTATGCGGCCTGGCTAAAGAGCGGCAGCTTTTCAGAGGGATAGTCGGGCAGTTCCTCGGGCAGAAAGTCAAGCCCGGTGTTGACCGGCAGCGTCTCGCCCAGCTCGAGCCCGGCGTGGCAAAAGGGCAGCGCGGGCAGGAGGCATCCCAGCGCCCACAGCAGCCGTGCGTAATCCATCCCGCCGGGACGGGCGGCGGCGCGGGGCGTGTTGTGGCTCTCCGGTGCGGCGAAGAAGGGGATAGGGTAGCCAGACTCGGCACACGCGCGTAGCATCTCGTTCGCCAGCCGCTCTGGGCGGTAGGCCATCCACCAGAAGTTACCGATCACGGCGTTGTATCCCTCGTCGCGGCTCTGCTGGGCAATGGTGAAATTCTCTTCCCAGAAGGCAAAGTCGGGATCGATTTGGCGGGCTGCGCCGACGATCTGCTGCTTTAGTTTCATCGGCAGCGCGTGGCCCATGTCGATCATCACCCCGTCGACGCCAAAGGTGCGCTGGTAGTGGGGCAGGATGCCCACGATGCGCTCCCACAGCGGCCCGACGGCGCGCTCGGGCTGGGCCAGGCGGCGGTCGTACATGCGCACCGTGTTGTAGGCGATGTAGTTAAAGTCGTCAGCATGGTCGTAGAGCCGCAGGTAGGTGACATCGCCCCAGGGCGGCTGGGGGTCGTCAGGCGGCCAGTCGGCAAACGCCCCTGGGATGCGCACGCGCGTGCCATCCGCACACGTGCCGATCCAGCGCCCGTCGACCATCTCGACCCGCTCGGGCGGCGGCGTGAACATCTCACGGTAGATGGGGTGGGGGGGGATCAGGTCGTGTTGCTCCCGCTGCCAGACGATCTCATCGATGCGCTCCAGCTCCTCCGGCATAAAGATGGGCGGACCGTAGGCGTCTTCTCGCGTCGAACCGGTCTCACGGTCGGGCACGTCGGCGCGGATCCAGTAGAACCACTCCGGGTGCTCGGCGGCCCAGTCGGCGTCCTTGGACGCGGTGCGGAAGACGAACTCGACGACAACGCGCAACCCCAGGTGGTGGGCCGCCTCGACGAAGGCGGCGAACCCGGTCTCAGCGTCGAGCCCCGGCGCGGGCTCGGCCAGGCGTGGATCGAGGTGGTAGGGGTTCCGAATGGCGTAGGGGGAGCCCAGCGTGCCCTTGTGGCCATCCTGGCCGATGGCGGTGATGGGCAGCAGGTGCACCGTGTTGAACCCCAGCCGCTTGATGGTTGGCAGCAGGGCGATGGCCTTGAGGAAGGTGCCCGTCTCCATCCAGCTGTCACCGACGGGGTCGAGGCTGATTTGACCATCGCCGTCGTGATCAAAGCCGGTGGCCGCGCGGACAAAGAGGTTGTAGATCACTGCGTGCTGCGACCACTCGCCGCCGCTGGGGCCGGTGACGAGCGGTTCTTGGGGTTGGCCCTCAATCCAGTCGATGGTATTCAAAAAGAACTGGTGAGGGATGACGGCGCGCCGTGCGGGCGGGCCTTCGGGATCGAGCCACAAGCCCGGCACGGTGTAGGGTACGTTCTTGCCTTTGCCTTCTGCCAGTGCTTTGGTGAGTTTTTGTTTGATCGAATCGAGTGTTGACATGCCTTGTCCTGCCCGAGTTGTGTGTGAATGCATTATACGACGGGCGTTGTTTTTGACAATCCCCGGAAGCGTAAGTGCAATCGACGGTGGAATCCAGAAGGATGCGCCATGAGCAAAAGTTGCCCGTTTCGGATAGTGCCCTTGGTCGTGCTGTTGGAGTTGGTGCGCGTGCAGAAATTTGTACCGTCGGGCTTTCGATCCGCTGCGAAAGCCCGGTTGCCGGATAGCTTGTATTTGTGCGCTCATTTGTTATACTATGGTCAGGGCTAGGGGTGGAAGTGTCCATGTTGTCCTCACAGCATATCCTGACATGGTAGATCCTAAACCAACTGAAAGGGAGGTAAAGTAATGCCAAACAAACGTTG
>CAZWPV010000599.1:0-1995 GCA_964635485.1 uncultured Anaerolineales bacterium | reverse complement strand
GCTACCTGAGCGGCGAGCTGCAGGTGACGCCGCCCAACGGGCAGGAGCGGCGGGACCCCAAGGGCTGGCTGACCGTCGTCGGCGCGCGGCTGCACAACCTGAAGCGGGTCGACGTCCGGTTCCCGCTGGGAGTGCTGACATGCGTCACCGGCGTCAGTGGCTCGGGCAAGAGCAGCTTGGTGGCGCAGACGCTGCATCCGGCGCTCTCTCGCGCGCTGCACGGGGCGCACGCCGTACCCGGTCCGCATGAGCACGTCGACGGGCTGGAGCAGATCGACAAGGTAATCAACATCACGCAGGACCCCATCGGACGCACGCCGCGCTCCAATCCAGGCACGTACGTCGGCGCGCTCACCGAGATCCGTCGCGTGTTTGCCCAGACGCCCGATGCCCGGGCGCGGGGATACAAGGCGGGCCGCTTTAGCTTCAACGTCAAGGGTGGGCGCTGCGAGGCGTGCCAGGGGCACGGACGCAAGCGGGTGGAGATGCACTTTTTGCCCGACGTGTGGGTCACGTGCGCCGAGTGCGGCGGCACGCGCTTTAACCGGCAGACGCTGGAGGTGACGTACAAGGGCAAATCGATCGCCGACGTGCTCGATATGGACGTGCAGGAGGCGCTCGCGTTCTTTGCCAACCATCCCAAGGTCGTGCGCATCCTACAGACCCTGCGCGACGTGGGCCTGGACTATATCAAGCTGGGGCAGAGCGCGACAACGCTCTCCGGCGGGGAGGCGCAGCGGGTCAAGCTGGCCAAAGAGCTCAGCCGCCGCGATACGGGCCGCACGCTCTACATCCTCGACGAACCCACTACGGGCCTCCACTTTGACGATATCCAAAAGCTGCTGGACGTGCTCCATCGCCTGACCGACGCGGGTAACACGGTGGTCATCATCGAGCATAACCTGGACGTGATCCGCACGGCCGACTGGATCATCGACCTGGGGCCGGAGGGTGGTGAGGAGGGGGGATACGTCGTCGCAGAAGGGAACCCGGAGGCGGTGGCGGCGGTGGCAGAGAGCTACACGGGGCAGTTCTTGCAGCGGGTGCTTCAATCTTGCCAGGAGGCATCGCGTGATCAAGCATAGGATCGTGCATCTGCCATCGTTCGAGGTGGTCGGCCTAAAGACCTGGATATCGGGTCAGGATAATGACATCTTTGGACGCTTTTGGGAGCGCTGCCGGCAGGATGGCACGTTGGACGTGCTGCGGCAGATCACGGGTGTGCAGGCCGGCAAACACACGCAAGGTTTCATGTTGGGTGTGTCTCGCGTCGAGCGGGATCCTTCGAACCGCGACTTTTACTACATGATCGCGGTTGAAAAGCCAGAAGACGGCGTGATCCCAGATAATTTCGAGGTATACCGTGTGCCAGAGACCCAATGGGCGGCTTTTGAGTGTCGCGGACAAATACCCGAATCCATTGTCCAGACGGAGATGTATGCGTTCATGGAGTGGTTGCCTTCCTCTGGATATGAGCATGCCTTGGTGCCGGAGATGGAGGTGTACTTGGCCGGCGATGCCTGCGAGTTTTGGTTACCCATAACGGCTGCTTCCCCTATTGCGATTGATGCCGAGTTGGGGTAAACTCTACCTAACGAGGCGTGCATTGTGTTTTTGCTGTTTGTGTGGATCGCGGTGTTGAGCGCGGGAAACGTCTTGTACGAGCTGTGAGGCGGATGAGCCTTTCGTAGGGGAGAGAAACGATGGAACCAAAGATCGTTGAAAAAGATCAGATCATCCTTGTGGGATTCAGCTTCTATGGCGATCCCTTCGCCGAGAGTGGCGGCTGGACCGAGGAGAACGAGGTCGGCCGGCTGTGGCGGCGTTTCTTGGCCTACTGGGCCGAAAATGCGGATCGCGTGAAGCATCTCAGGGGCGGCGATCTGTCCTATGAAGTTCACATCGGCGGGTATGAGGAGACGGACTCGATGGGCCACTATGAGGTGTTTGTTGGCATGGAGGTGGCGGAATTGGAGGACGTGCCGGTGCAGCTCT
>CAZWPV010000598.1:0-2004 GCA_964635485.1 uncultured Anaerolineales bacterium | reverse complement strand
AGAGCGTTTAGTGCCGAGGGATCACTCGTCTAACCTCGGATTGATTTCATAGTGCTTTACAAGGAGTGGTGAGTATGAGCGAACCCCTGCATTGCGTCAACCATCCCGATGTCGAGACTTACCTGCGCTGCAACAAGTGCGGGAAGCCGATATGTGCCAAGTGCGCAGTGCGTACGCCGGTGGGTTATCGCTGCAAGGAATGCATCAATCTTCAACAGCAGGTCTTTTACGCCGACTTTCGCCCTATCCACTACGTCGTCGCTGCTGTGGTTGCGTTGCCGCTATCTTTGGCGGCAGGTGTGATCGTTCCGCTGCTGGGGTGGTACGCCATCATCCTGGGGCCGCTTGCCGGTACGGCCATTGCCGAGATCACGCGCTGGGCGATTCGTCGCCGCCGTGGCAGGTATACCTGGGTGATCGTCTGTGGGAGTATCGTTTTGGGAGCGCTGCCTATGCTGTTGTTGCCGCTGCTCGGCATGGCCGGCTTGGCTTTGCTCGGCGGATTTGGGGGGGATGTAGGCAACGTGGCGGGCTACGCTCTGGGGGGCATATTGGGGATGCTGTGGCCCGGAGCCTATTTGGTGACGGCAGTGGGGGCGGCCTACTGGCGGCTGCGCCCCGGCAAGCGCGTGTAGAGGAGGGCGAGTTGCTGGTTGAGCTGCACATCCGTGATTT
Organism: uncultured Anaerolineales bacterium; assembly: GCA_964635485.1. Classification (GTDB taxonomy): domain Bacteria; phylum Chloroflexota; class Anaerolineae; order B4-G1; family B4-G1; genus JAFGED01. The sequence goes on along the minus strand of CAZWPV010000598.1, from coordinate 1,329 downwards.
TGCCATCATCGACGAGTTGCAGTTGGCGCTCGCGTCGGGGTTCTCGGTGCTGACCGGCGAGACCGGCGCGGGCAAGTCGATCATCATCGACGCCGTCGAACTGGTGCTGGGCGGGCGGGCCGACATGACCGTCGTGCGCGCCGGCGCCGACCAGGCCATCGTCGAGGCCGCCTTCCGACTGGAGCCGGAGCGGCAGGCGGCGATCGCCCCTGCGCTGGAGCGGGAGGAGTTGCAGGGAGACGAGGCCGACCTGCTGCTCCTGGGGCGCGAGGTGCGGCTGAACGGGCGCAACGTCTGTCGCGTCAATGGGCGGACGGTCACGCTGACGCTCTTGCGCGAGGTGGCCGAGGGGCTGGTCGATATCCACGGCCAGAGCGAGCACCTCTCGCTGCTGCGTGTGAGCCAGCACGTCAACCTGCTCGATCGGTACGCAGAATTGTGGCCGCTTCGGACGCAGGTGGCGGAGAAGGTGTCACAGGTGCGGGCGGCGCGGCGCGAATTGGCCGACCTGCTGCGCAGCGAGCAGGAGCTGGCGCGCCGGGCTGACCTACTCCAGTTCCAGATTGGCGAGATCCAGGCGGCGGCGCTTGGGCCCGGCGAGGAAGAGGCACTGACCGAAGAGCGGCTGCGGCTGACCAACGCCGAGCAACTGGCCGAACTGGCTACCGAGGCGCTTCAGGCGCTCGAGGGGGGTGGAGAGGAGGCCACCGGAGCATCCGACCTGCTGGGTGTAGCGTTGCGGGCTTTGGAAAGGTTAGCGCGCGTCGATCCGGCGCAGGAGCCCCAGGCCAAGACCGCCGAGAGTGCTAGCTACCAGGTGCAAGAGCTGGCCCGTAACCTGCGCGTCTATCAGGACGAGATTGAATACAGCCCGCGGCGCTTGCAGGAGGTGGAGGATCGGCTGGTGCTGATTCGCCGCTTGGAGCGTAAGTACGGCGCGACGATTCCCGACGTGCTGGCCCACGCCGATCGGGCGGCGCAGGAGCTGGAGACGATCACCCACAGCGAGGAGCGCATCGTTGAGCTGCGCGCCGAGGAGGAGCGGCTGCTGGCCGAGTTGAGCGAGCTGGCGGTGGCGCTTTCTGCCGAGCGGCGCGAGGCGGCCGAGCGCCTGGCGGCGGGGATCGAGATGGAGCTGGGCGACCTGCGCATGGAGGGCGCGCGGTTCGGCGTCGATTTTGGGTGGCGCGAGGACGAGCAAGGCGTTCCGGTCACAGAATCGCAGATCGTTCGACTGAGCGCGGCTCTCGAGCCTGTCGAGAGGCACGACGAAGTCTCCGGTCTTCAATCACAGGTTTCGGCAGCATGCTTTGCCTTCGATAGCTCCGG
>CAZWPV010000597.1:0-2009 GCA_964635485.1 uncultured Anaerolineales bacterium | reverse complement strand
GTGGATACATCATGTAGGGGATCTTTTTGTAGGCATTGGTGTGCGCCTTGCCCATAAAGGCATAACCCAGCATACCGACGCCGATCTGCGGGGCTTCCCTATCGGCCTTGGGGCTGGCCATGGCGGTGAAACCAGTTTCCTTGGACATACCTCCCCTCTCCTATCACCTCTGATACTACTCCGCCAAGCTGCGACTCTCCACGCGCGCCCACCATCTGGCGTCTATGCCCACCTGCTGGAAATACCGTTTACCCGCCCGACTTTCCTCTACGTAAAGAGCGGGGTCACACCACGCTCCCGCACCATCTCGCGCATCTCCTCGTCAGAGGGCGCCACCTTGAAGCGGGACGCCGCATCCAGCACCTTGGGCAACAGGTTAACGTCGCCTGCGGTGTTCAGAAAAACGCCCTCGTGGCCCAGCACCCAATGCACCGCCTTGTCGATGGCTTTCTGGTCCTCCAGAGGCTCGTACCAGACCGTGCGCGTGTGCGTCTTTTTACCCCACTCTCCCTTGGCGATGGACTTGATGGTCTGTACGGCCACGTTGCGCTCCCGGCAAAGACTCAGCAGATCCTTGAAATCGGCCGCATACTGCGCGTTCTGCATCATCGCATAATTGAGCGGCAGCAGCACCGAGTCAAAGTCAAAGCGCTCCAAGCTGCGCAGGTGCATCGCCGGGACAGTGACGCCGTGCCCGGTCACGCCGATGAAGCGCGTCAGCCCCTGGTCGCGCGCCTCGACGAGCGCCTTCAGCGCGCCATCCGACCCCATCGCCACCTCCCACTCCTTGGGATCGACCAGGTTGTGCAACTGCAGCAGGTCCACCTGATCCACCTGCAGCCGCTCCAGCGACTGGCGAATCTGCTCCCAGGCCTCCTGGTAAGTGCGCTTGTCCACCTTGGTGGCGAGGAAAAACTCGTGCCGGTGCTGGCTCATCCAAGGCCCGATGCGCAGCTCGGCCTCGCCATAGCTGGGCGCCGTGTCGATGTGATTGACGTCATAGTACTTGAGCACACCAAGGATGCGATCCGCCTTGCTCTGAGAGAGCGCCCACAGCGCCGCAGAGCCAAAGATCGCGCGCGTGCTCATGTGGCCGGTACGTCCAAAAGGTTGCTTGTCGATCATTACATTCCTCCTACAAAAGTCCCACTCAACGCTGTCCGTGACAATGCTTGAACTTGAGCCCGCTGCCGCATGGACAGGGATCGTTGCGATTGGCCTGAGCGAAACGGCGCTCCAGCTCCGCCTCCTGCTGCACCAGGTGGCGCATGACGTTGGCCGGCGGCCGCCGCGCCTCTAGCTCCGCCGCCATAAAGCGCATCGGCCCGTCGATATGTGCAAAGAAGGCCCTGTATCCCTGGCAGAGATAGTTCGCGCCCTGAAGGCGATTCTTGGGACAGCCGCCGTTGCACACGAAGCGCACCTCGCACGTCCGGCAGATGTCGGGCAGCGTGTCCCGCTTATCCAGCCCGAACCGCCGCTGCTGCTCCGATCCTACCAGATCGACCAGCGGCGTCTCCAGGATGTTGCCCAGCCGGTATTGCGGCTCGACGAAATGGTCACACGCGTACAGGTCGCCGTTGTGCTCCAGAACCAGCGCTTGGCCGCACGTCTCCTCGAAAACGCACAGCCCGGGCCGCGCTCCCACCCAGGCTGCCAGCGCCACGTCAAAAATCTGCACAAAGACGCGTCCCACGTCCCACCGCACCCACTCGTCAAAGACGGCGATGAGAAAATCGCCATATTGCTCCGCGATCACAGATCGCGCGGTCACAGACCGCGCCGAGACTCCCTCGCCCTCGCGCTGGACGATGGGGATGAACTGGATGAAGCGCGCGCCCACCTCGTCCCGCAGGAAGCGATAGGTCTCCAGCGGACGGTCGGCGTTAGCGGCGTGGACGGTAGCCAGGATGTTGAACTCGACCGCGTGTTCCTTGAGCAGCGCCAGCCCGGCCATCACCCGGTCGAACGTGGGCTTGCCGCCCTTGTCCACGCGGTAGGCATCGTGC
>CAZWPV010000596.1:0-2013 GCA_964635485.1 uncultured Anaerolineales bacterium | reverse complement strand
TATGGCCGCCGCGAGGAGATCGGCGGGCCGCTGGCGCGCATCATCCAGCGCACGTGGGAGGTGGTGGGCGAGGAGATGCGCATCGGCGCGGTCGTCACCGGGTTGGAGCGGGAGGAGCGCACCGAGTACCCGGTCGCCGCCGTCCGCGAGGCGCTGGTCAATGCCGTGGCGCATCGGGATTACCGGCTGGGCGGGCGGCGCATCGAGGTGCGCATGTTCTCCGACCGCATGGAGGTCATCAGCCCTGGCGGGCTGCCTGGCTTTATCACCGTCGATAACATCATCGAGGAGCATTTCTCGCGCAACCCGCGCATCGTCGCCGCGCTGTACCAGTGGGGCTACATCGAGGAACTGGGCTTGGGCGTGGACCTGATGATCGAGGAGATGGTGCGCGCAGGCCACCCGGCCCCCCAATTCAAGGATACGCCCTACGCCTTCACCGTCACGCTCAGGAACGTGCGCGAGCGCGCGCCGACGCCGGTGTGGGCCTCGACGATGAACGAGCGGCAGGCCCGTGCACTGACCTACTTGCAGCAACACGGGCGCATTACCAACCGCGAGTACCGCGAGCTGTGCCCTGACGTCACCTCCGAGACGCTGCGGCTGGATCTGGTCGACCTGGTTGAGCGCGGCATCCTGCTCAAGATCGGGGCGAAGAAGGGAACGTATTACATATTGAAGTGATAAATGAGGAGGTCGAAATGGAGATCACAGTCGAGAGAAACCCCGGTGAGGAAAAGCTGGACGAGATGGGTGTCAAGGACTGGCCCATCTGGACCAAGGAGGTGTCCGAGTTCCCCTGGTCGTACGACATGACTGAGACCTGTTATGTGCTCGAAGGCCGTGTGATCGTCATGCCCGACGGCGGCGAGCCGGTCGAGATTCAGCCGGGCGACCTGGTGACGTTCCCCGAGGGGATGTCGTGTACGTGGAAGGTGACCGAACCAATCAGAAAACATTACAACTTCTCGTAACAGTATGTGTCGTACTCTGAAGTGACGGGTCTCTGACATGCTTGCTCTTTCCAAGAGGTTTCTGCACGCTCTACGCAGGCTTCGCCTGACGGATTGGGTTGCGTTTGTCTTGTTGGTGGTCTATGTCGCAGCGTTCTCGTGGATGACGATCCGGCAGCACGCGGGGTTCCGCACGCAGGCACTTGACCTGGCCAAATTCGACCAGGCGATCTGGAACACGGCTCGTGGGCGTCCCTTTCGTATCACGTTGAGTGAAAGCTCGGTTATTCAGAGTCACTTTTCACCCAGCTTGGCCCTGTATGCGCCGCTGTACTGGCTCTGGGATGACGTTCGGTTGCTCTTTGTGGCGCAGTCGATCTGCCTGGGCGGGGCCGGTTTTCTGGTCTATTGGTTCTTTCGCAGGGATGCGCCATGGCTGGGGTTGGCCGTCTATGCGGCTTACTTGATGCACCCCATCCTGCACCACGTCAACTTGATCGAGTTCCGTCGAGTTACCATCGCCGTGTTGGCGTCCTCGTTTGTCTTGTACCACATGCTCAGACGCCGCTACGTGTGGATGTTGCTGGGGCTATCTATCGCCTTGTTGAGCAAAGAAGACCTGGCCTTCCTCGTGATCGGCGTGGGACTGTACGTGGTGCTGGCCCACCGCTCTTTCAAGGTGGGGATCCCCTTGTTGGTCGTGGGCCTGGCGTGGCTGGTGCTGGTGCCGTTTGTGATCCTGCCGGATTTGAGCGCGTCGCGCTCTGGCCCCAGCAGCGAGACGTATGAGCATTCGCGCCAGTACTTTTCCTATCTTGGCGGGTCGCCAGCGGAGATGCTTCAGACACTTTGGCGCAACCCTGCCGCGCCGTTGCGGTACGTCTTGCGACCCAAGCGGATGACGGCGGTCTTTCACTTGTGCTGGCCGACGGCTTTTTTGTTTCTGCTGGCCCCAGAGATCGCTGCGTTCGCTCTGCCCTTTCTGGGATATTTGTTGGCCAGCAAGTATAGCGCTATGGGTACATTGGGGGCCTGGTATCCCTCGGTGCTTTTGCCTATT
>CAZWPV010000595.1:0-2036 GCA_964635485.1 uncultured Anaerolineales bacterium | reverse complement strand
GGGGCAGGGTCAAGTTGACCTTGCCCCGCTAGTTTTGGGAGTGCGCCCCTTGACAGATCGAGCCATTGCGGTTAGAATGCTGGCAACCATGAGCGCAATAGCGATGTATTCGGGTCTGTGTTGCACCTGTCCGGAGCGAGGGCGTTGAACGCCTAGGCTCTGGGCTTGCGTGCTACAGGCACGCTTTCTCCCAGGCCAACCGGCTCAGGCGACAGCGCCCTCGCAGGTTCGTGGAGGCGCTTCGCCAAGAGCGAAGGTTGGTCTTTTTGTTTGTCTGGCCTGGGAAAACTCCTTCGGAGTTCTGAGGAAAAACCCTTTCGGTTTTTCCAGCGATAAGAAGGTGCACAATGATCCGAACACGCTACGATACAGCACACATCAGTCCTGCGACGCTTGACAGGACGTGGCGCGAGGCAATCGGCGTACACCCACGCAAGCGTCTCTTCCAGATCCCCTCGATCGTGTCCCTGGTTGGGCAGACTCCCTTGGTCCCGCTGGCTCGCGTAGCCGCCGACATCTATGTCAAGCTGGAGGGGTTCAATCCCGGCGGCTCGGTCAAGGACCGCGCCGCGCTCTCCATCGTCCAGGAGGCGCTGCGCACAGACGAGTTGGCGCCCGGCAAGACGCTGCTCGACGCCACCTCCGGCAACACGGGCATCTCGTACGCCTTACTCGGCGCGGCGTTGGGCTTTCCCGTCGAACTGGTGATGCCCGCCGACGCCAGCCCCGAGCGGGTGCAGATTCTGAGGGCCTACGGCGCGCGGCTGGTCCTATCTGACCCGGTTGGCCGCACCGACGGTGCGCGCGAGGTAGCCCGGCGGATGGCAGGTGCCGAGCCGGAGCGCTACTTTTACGCCGATCAGTATAACAATCCGGCCAACCCGCTGGCCCACTACACCACCACAGGCCCCGAGATCTGGCAGCAGACGGCGGGCCGCGTGACCCACTTTGTGGCCGGGATGGGCACCGGCGGGACGATGATGGGCGCCGGACACTACCTGCGGGAGCGGAACCGGGGGGTGCGTCTCATCGGCGTGCAGCCGGTGAGCGAGCAGAAGCCGATCCCCGGCCTCAAGCACCTGGCGACGTCTGCCCCGCCGTCCATCTACGATCCGTACCTGGTCGACGAGATCGCGACGGTGGACGTCGAGGACGCGAAGGCGATGGCGCGCCGGTTGGCACGCGAGGAAGGGCTCTTCGTGGGCATCTCGGCGGGGGCGGCGGTGGTCGCCGCGCTGCGAGTGGCTCGAATGCAAGAGGGCACCGTCGTGGCGCTGCTGCCCGACGGCGGATTCAAGTACGCCAGCGCGCCGTTCTGGGCGGAGTAGTGGCCAGGTCACCCGGCCACTACCGGATCACCAACACCGCCGTCCCGTCGATCTCGCTGCGCTTGAGGGCCAGGAGGGCCTCGTTGGCCTCCTCCAGCCGGAAGGTCTGCACCGTGGTCTGGATGGGAATCTCGGCGGCGACCTGCAACAGCTCCCGTGCGTCCTCCCGGGTAAAGTTGGCTACACTGCGCACGCTGCGCTCCCAGTAGAGCAGCTCGTCGTAGTCGATCTCGGGGATGGGCGTCATGGTCACGCCCGCCAGCGCTACGGTGCCGCCGCGCTCCAGCACCCGCAGCGCGTCCAGCACCAGCTCACCTGCCGGGGCAAAGATGATAGCGCCGTGCACCTTGGCCGGAGGCGTGTCCTCCGCGCGGCCCACCCACGCCGCGCCCAGCTCGCGCGCCAACTGTTGATGCCCCTCGCTGCGGGTAAAGACGGTCACCTCGCAGCCCCAGTGGCGGGCCACCTGGATGGTGACGTGGGCCGAGCCGCCGAAGCCATACATCCCTAACCGCTGCCCCGGCTTGATTCGACTCAACTTGAGCGCGCGGTAGCCGATGATGCCCGCGCACAGAAGCGGGGCGGCGGCGGTGTCGGAGAAGCCTTCGGGGATGGGGTAGGCAAAGTCCTCGGGGACGACCATGCCTTGGGCGTAGCCGCCGTCGGCGTGCAGGCCGGTGAACTGGGCGTCGGCGCACAGGTTCTCCA
>CAZWPV010000594.1:0-2045 GCA_964635485.1 uncultured Anaerolineales bacterium | reverse complement strand
GCGGGGGGTGTGAGGGCGGCGCAGCCGCCCTCACACCCCCCATCTTCCCCTACTTATTGAGAAGATACTTCAATAGTTTCGCCATTCCCTTCTGCAGGAGTGGGGGCCTTGGCTACTCGCACCAGCGCAGGGCGCAGCACGCGCTCGCCGATCATGTACCCTCGCTGCACCTCGCCGATGATCTGGCCTTCCTCGTAACCCGAGGCCTCTTCGTGCGTCACAGCCTCGTGGTAGAGAGGATCGAATTTCTCTCCCTCGATCTCCATAGGCTTGACGCCCTCGGAATCGAGAATGGCGTCCAGTTTTGCCTTGATCAGGAAAACACCTTCGCACCAGGTCAGTTGACTTAGATCGTCTGGCAGGGTTGCCAAGGCCCGCTCAAAGTCGTCCACGACGGGGAGTATCTTGCGCAACACAGCCATATTGGCAAGGGCCATCATCTGCGCCCGCTCTGTTTCCTGGCGCTTCTTGTAGTTGGAGAACTCGGCTTGAGCTCTTTGCCAGCCATCCAGATATTCGGCTGCCTGGTTCTTGGCTTCCTCCAGCTCTGCCTTCAGCTTTTCCAGTTCGTCTTGTTGTTCTTCGGACCGCTCTTGCCCCTCTTCTTCCTCAACAGCGGATTCAACTTGCTCGTTGTTTTTCACCTCGATTTCCTTTTTCTCCTTTTTCGTCGTCATCGTGATCTCCTTGCTGTCCTTCAAGATCGGTAAAACTCAGGTAAGCGTTCACCCCTGCCTCGTAGGGAGGGGCCGACCGTTTGCGGTCGGTAGGGGAGGGTGGCGCGAAATCGAAGCGGCGGAGCCACCCTCACCCCAACCCTCTCCCTGCCAGGGAGAGGGGGCTGAACTATATCGTATTATGATTCCACGTAGGTATCATACACCAAATCGGATAACAGCCCGGCGACGTAGCGCACGGTCGAGATGGCGCGGCCATAGGGCATGCGGGTGGGACCCAAGACGCCCAGCGCGCCGGTGATGAGGCCGGTCACGCCGTATCGGGTCAGCACCAGGCTGCACGCCTGGAGTTCGTCCCAGCGTCCCTCGCCGCCGATGAGCACCCGCACGCTACCTACCTCTGGGCTGAGAGCGTCGGCCAACACGGCATCGAGGAAGCTGTGTTCCTCCATCACCCGCACCAGCCCCTGCGCTTGCTCACCCTCCGCGAACTCGGGTTGTTGCAGCACTTCGGTCAATCCATCGCGATAGACGACCCCGGCGGTCTGTGTGTCGGCACGACGCATAGTCTCCATGACGATGTTCGCAACGTCGGCCTCGAAAGGGGGAAGTTCGCCGGTGCGGGGTGCGATCTCATTGACTGGCAATCCGTTTAGCAATTGGTTGAGCCGGTCGCTGGCCTCGTTGAGATCCGCCTGACTGAAGGGTTCGGGCAGAGTCAGCATTTGCTGCTTGACCATGCCGCCGCGTAGTACCAGCACGAGTAGTATCGTCTGTCCTTGTGTAGAGATCAGTTGTAGGTGCTTGTAGCGCGACTCTGCAGCCTGAGGCGCTGTTACCAGCGCGGCCCCGCGGGCTGTGCGGGCCAGCACGGAGGCCGCCAACGGCATCCATTGCTCCAGGTCCTGCCGCGCCTGATAGAACTGGTGAGCGATCGTGCGACGTTCCTGCAGGGGGAGCTCCACACCACCCAGCAGCCGTGTGACAAAGCGGCGGTAGCCCTTGTCCGTCGGGGTACGTCCGGCCGACGTGTGCGGGTGGGTGAGATAGCCCAATTCCTCCAGCCGTGCCAGTTCGTTGCGCACGGTGGCCGTGCTAACGTCCAGCCCATAGTTTTTGACCAGCACGCGAGAACTGACCGGGGATGCGGTTTCCACGTATTCCCGCACGACCAGGCCCAGGATCGTCCGTTGGCGGGGTGTCAATTCGTCCATTTTCGCCCTATTACAACCGTTTAGCACTCTCTATATAAGAGTGCTAAAATTCAGTTGTCAATCATACCACAGGCCCAGGAATCTGTCAAACCAAGGTTGTTGGTGATTACCCTGTTACTGTATAATGGACAAAACAGCGCCGATGAGATAAGAT
>CAZWPV010000593.1:0-2048 GCA_964635485.1 uncultured Anaerolineales bacterium | reverse complement strand
TACTACGTCGGCTCCTACCACGCGCTGCGCAACCGCACGGCCAACATGGACGTACTGGTGGCGATGGGCTCCTCCGTGGCCTACGTCTTTAGCCTGGTGGTCCTCATCTTTCGTCCCGAGGGCCAGCACGTCTACTTTGAGACCTCGGCTGTCATCATCACGCTGATCAAGCTGGGCAAACTGCTGGAGGCCCGCGCCAAGGGTCGCACCGGCGAGGCCATTCGCAAGCTGATGGGCCTGCGGCCCAAGACGGCACGCGTCGTGCGCGATGGCGTCGAAGCAGACGTACCGGTCGAGCAAGTGCGCGTCGGAGATATCGTCGTCGTGCGCCCCGGCGAGCGGGTGCCGGTCGATGGCGTCGTCATCGAGGGCCGGTCGGCGGTGGACGAGAGTATGCTGACCGGCGAGCCGCTGCCGGTAGACAAAAGCCCCGGCAACGAGGTTGTCGGCGCGACGATCAACAAGCAAGGATTGCTCAAGTTCGAGGCCACGCGCGTCGGCGCAGAGACCGCCCTGGCGCAGATCATCAGGCTGGTGCAGGAGGCACAAGGCAGCAAGGCCCCCATCCAGCGGTTGGCCGACCGGGTGGCGGGCGTGTTCGTTCCCGCTGTCATCATCATCGCCCTCGCCACGTTTGCGATTTGGTGGGTCGCCAGCGGCGACTTTACCACGGCCATGATCCGCCTGGTGGCGGTGCTCGTCATCGCCTGCCCCTGCGCGCTGGGCCTGGCGACTCCGACGGCCATCATGGTCGGCACCGGCAAAGGCGCCGGGCTGGGCGTGCTTTTCAAGAACAGCGCGGCGCTGGAGACGGCCCACCGGCTGCAAACCATCGTGCTGGATAAAACGGGAACGTTGACGCTGGGAAAACCCACTGTAACCGATGTAGTGGCAGCCGGTAAATTGGTAGATTGGGAAACTGGTGATAGTGACCAATCTACCAGCCTACTACGTCTCGCAGCCTCCGCCGAGCGCGGCTCCGAGCATCCATTAGGGCAGGCCATCGTCGCCGAGGCAGAGACGCGGGAACTGGCACTGGCCGAGCCTCAGGACTTTGAGGCGGTGGCAGGCCGCGGCATCCGCGCCCGGGTAGATGGACACGCAGTGCTGGTCGGCAAACCGGCGTGGATCGAGGCAGAAGGCGTTGCGCTGGGCAGCCTGGCCGCCGAGATCGGACGACTACAAGCGGAGGCCAAGACCGCCGTGGTCGTGGCGGTGGATGGGAAAGCCGCGGGCGTCCTGGGCATCGCCGACGCGCTGAAAGAGGGATCTGCCGAAGCGGTGGCGCAGATGCGGCGGCTGGGGCTAGAGACAGTGATGCTCACCGGCGATAATCGGCTCACCGCCGAGGCCATCGCCGCCGAGGTGGGCATAGACAAGGTCGTGGCAGAGGTGCTGCCCGCCGACAAGGCCGCACAGATAAAACAATTGCAGCTAGGGGCGCATCGCGATACGCCCCTACGAGTCGCCATTGTCGGCGACGGCATCAACGATGCCCCCGCGCTGGCCCAGGCCGATGTGGGCATCGCCCTCGGCACCGGCACCGACGTGGCGATGGAGACGGCGGACGTGACGCTGATGCGCGGCGACCTGAGGGTGGTGCCGCAAGCGCTGGCCCTCAGCCGCGCCACGATGCGCACCATCAAGCAGAACCTGTTCTGGGCCTTTTTCTACAATGTGATCCTGATCCCGGTGGCGGCGGGCGTGCTTGCCCCCCTACCGTGGGAATGGATTCCCGACGTTTTGCGCCAGCTTCACCCGGTGCTGGCGGCATTTGCGATGGCGTTCAGCTCTATCACTGTCGTCAGTAACAGCCTGCTGCTACGGAGAGCGCGAGTGTGAGACACAGACCCCGATAGTAAAAAGCCGCCCTAAACGGCGGCTTTTTCGTGTCGCTGCCTTCCGATTTGCACAGCGGACAGGGATGAAGTATCATAGCCCTATAACCTGGGTGTGGAAAGGAGTCTCATGAGCGAACAACTCGACCGTGCCTATAAAAAGATCGTCAACGCTTGGTGTATGTACGATTGGTGCAGCTCCGCCTTTTC
>CAZWPV010000592.1:0-2051 GCA_964635485.1 uncultured Anaerolineales bacterium | reverse complement strand
TATGTAGTTGTTAAAGTGCAAATAGATACCATGGGTATTTTATACAAGGAGGAAGGAAGCATGCCTGCACTACCTAAGCGTAAGATATCAAAAGCCCGCGGAGCCAAGCGGAGCGCCAACTGGAAGCTGAAGAGCAAGCAGTTGGTGCCCTGCCCGCAATGCGGTGAGCCTGTGCTGCCGCATCACGTGTGTCTATCCTGTGGTACCTACCGGGGCGTCGAGGTGCTCGAAGTCGAAGAGGAGTAAAGAAACGCGATGCGTGATTAGGTGTTATATCTCAAGCATCGCGCTTCGGGCGTCAAACCTCATCTTTGACAGGAGCACTTGCCAATAATGCAAGCCTTTCTGTTTCCAGGTCAGGGTTCCCAATACGTAGGAATGGGACACAATCTATACACAGCCTATCCGTCGGCCCGTGAGGTGTTCAAGCAGGCCGACGGTGTTTTGGACATCGCGCTGTCGCGCCTGTGCTTCGAAGGGCCGGAGGAGGAGCTGAACGACACGCTCAACACGCAGCCCGCCATCCTCGCCGCCAGCGCCGCCGCCCTACGCGTGTTGGAGGAGAAGGGATTTGGCGAGCCCGCCTACGTCGCCGGGCACAGCCTGGGTGAGTTCAGCGCGCTGGTTGCGGCGGGCGTGCTCACGTTCGAGGACGGGCTCGAGGTCGTGCGCGAGCGCGGTAGGCTGATGAAGCAGGCCGGCGACCAGAGCCCAGGTGGGATGGCGGCCATCATCGCCCTGGATAGGGACGTGGTGGAAAAGACGTGCGCCGACGCGCGGTCCCAGACCGGCGAGTACGTCGGCATCGCCAACGACAATTGCCCCGGCCAGATCGTCATCTCCGGCACGGTAGGTGCACTGGAAAAGGCGATGGCACAGGCCGAGGGACAGGGCGCCAAAAAAGTGGTACGGTTAGCGGTGAGCATCGGTGCCCACTCGCCGCTGATGACAGAGGTCGCGGCCGAGTTCCGCCGCATCCTGGAGGGGACGCCGTTCCAGGCACCCTCCGTGCCCGTCGTGGCGAACGCCACCGCCGGCCCGCTAACCGATCCAGATGAGATCCGCGAGGCTGTGGCCAAGCAGCTCACCTCGCCCATCCGCTGGACCGACTCGATGCGCTGGCTGACCGGCCAGGGAGTGACGCGCTTTGTCGAGGTAGGACCCAAGGACGTGCTTGCCAAGCTGATGAAGCGCATTGACCGCAGCACCGAGCGACTGACGACGGAAGATATTTTTGGCACTCAGAAATCTGCATTCCATGAAAAGAGGTGACACATGCACGGTAGTAATACCATCTTGATCGTGCTTGCCGTCGTGCTCGTTCTGATAATCGTATGCTGCCTGGTGCTGGCTTGCGCGGGAGCTGGCTTTTTCCTGTTGTCTCCATCTGCCTCATCCGGTGCCAAGCCCATTGAGCGAGCCAACGTCTCAGACTTTTGTGGCGAGTACCAAATCACCGATCCCATAAGGACGTACGACGAGTATCACGGAACGATGACCTTCGACTGCGACAAGACGATGTCGTTCGTGGAATACGTGGACGGTGAAAGAGTAACCGGCCAGGGAACGTGGTCGTTCGACAAGGATGATCTCACCTTTTCTTTCGAGACCGAGGCCGGAGCCAGATTCAGCGGTACGACACGCGGAAACACCAACGATTTCACCATCGACGGAGAGTGGAGCAACGGCGTTGAGGGAAAGGTAAGACTGACGCAATAATGAATGCCTCGCGCCGATGAATGGATAGCACCACGAGCAGATATCCTGAACCAGAGAGGTATACCCATGATCCACACGACCTATGCCGACATCCTACGCCCCTCCGCGAAACACAAGGCCCTGGCCTACGACGCCATCTTGGTCATCGGCGGCTCGCTGTTCATCGCCCTGTGCGCCCAGTTCACGCTCCACATCGGCCCCGTGCCCATCACCGGGCAGACGCTGGGGGTGCTGCTGACCGGCGTGCTGCTGGGCAGCCGCCGGGGGAGCCTGAGCGCGCTGGCCTACCTGGCGCAGGGCATCGCCGGGTTGCCCGTTTTCGCGCCCGGCGG
>CAZWPV010000591.1:0-2056 GCA_964635485.1 uncultured Anaerolineales bacterium | reverse complement strand
GATTCTGGCCGCTATCGGCGCAGGCATACATCGTATCAGTCGCCCTGACCACCCCGGGCAGCGTCGAGGCATATTCCGCCACGACAGCCGGTGGGATCACGCCGGCGATGTTCGACCCGCAGTGGCAGACGTACACACCGATGCGCAACTCCTCCGGCTTACTTCCGTTTCCTCCTGATCCGTCATCTCCTGCCATAGTTGCCCCTTACGACTACAAACTCTTACAATAATGCCACAAACTCGACCAACGCACGAGATATCCTTCAATCACTTCCTCGATATTGACGCGGATCTCTTCCCTGATCTTACCCCCAACTGACACACCCGGGCAAACTGGGACACTCAACGCCTCATCCAATCGAGGGTACCGAGAGCCACTACGGCTTAATCACCTCTTCGACGAGCAGCTTGTGCCGCGCTTTCTGTGAGCGCCGGTCGGGCGTGGTCAGCTCCAGTGCCTCCTTGGGGCACCACTTGACGCACTGCGGCCCCTCTTCCAGATCCTCGCACATATTGCAAATCTCGGCCAGTTTGGTCGCCGGGTTGATCGAGATCGCGCCAAAGTCGCAGGCCTCGATGCACCAGGCGCAGCCATCGCACAGGTTGGCATCGACGTGGATGATGCCGGTGGCCTTGTCCTGGGTCAGCGCATCCCGCGGGCAGGCGATGACGCAGGGAGCATCCTCACACGTGCGGCAGGCCACCGCCGTCATCAGGATCTTGTGCTCACGCACGGTGCGGATGCGGCTGCGATAGGTGTTGAACTCGCCGGTCTTTGTCTGGGAGCAGACGTACTCGCAAATCTGGCAGCCCACGCACTTGGTGGGATCGCACGTTATGTATTGATACTTGGAAGTTGATGTCGGCATCTCGGCCTCCTATACTCCGATTTCCTCGGCCACGTCGTCCATCCCGAGCTCGACGAGTTTCTCCTTGGGGATCAATCCCTCCTTTGTCCAGCCCTTGGCCGCGTAGTACAGGTCTTTTAGGTACTCGAGTTCCTCCTCCGTCACCACGTACCCAGCCGAAGCACCTTCCTTCATCGGCTCGTGGTGCCAGCGCCAGGGCAGGTGGTCGTCGGCGCGCGTCCATCCCTCGCGGATGTTGAATGCCTTCTTGATCGTGTGAGCGCGCACTCCGATCAGGTCCACGGCGTCGTAGTCGAAATCCCAACCCGTGGTGGCGTTGATCAGCTTGGCGATGGCCGGCCACGCACCGGCGCGATCGGCCTTGCCGGTGAAGCAGCGGCGGATGAACTTGCACAGCGGCAGCGTGTCGTAGACGGCGGCGTACTCCTCCGTGCTCTTGGCCAGCTCGCCCCGGGTCTCGTCTACGCTGAAGCGATCGACCTGGCCCTTGATGTCGGGATCGTAGGCCGCCGAGCGATTGTGACAGCCGCCGCGCACACCGGTTGCCAGGCCCACGGAGAAGGTCTTGAGCGCCCGCGCGTCATAGCCGGGCAACTCCAAGCCCTTGATGTTCATGGCCCACTTGTAGGTCTCGGTGCCGCGCTCCTCATCGACCTTGGCGCTGGCCCGCCTTGTGCCCTCGGCTAGCAGGTCGCCCATGGTGCCATCGCGGTGGGCGATCATCTCCGTCAGCGCCACCATGGCCTCACCGCTGCCGAACTCGGCCTCGAATCCCTCGGGGTACTTTTCGCACTTGAAATCCTCTTTGGTAAAGACGCCTTTCTGGTAGCATTCCATCGCCCAACTGATGGTCACGCCACAGCTCATCGTATCCAGCCCCAACTCGTTGCAGTTGGTGATGGCCTTGATGGAAGCCTCCATGTCACTCACACCGCAGTTGGACGAGAGGGCAAAGAGCGACTCGTACTCGATGTGGCCCATCGCTGGCGCGTAAGGGCCCTCCTTGACGTGTCCGATCTGCTCGCAGGCGATGGGGCACTGGGCGCAGGCGGTCGTCTTGGCCTTGTAGTGCTCGTGCAGGTACTCGCCGCTGACCAGTTCGGCATCCTCGAACGTACCCTGCTGATAGTTGCGCGTCGGCAACAGGCCCAACTTGTCCATGTTGAGCACGTTGGACGACGTGCCCA
>CAZWPV010000590.1:0-2065 GCA_964635485.1 uncultured Anaerolineales bacterium | reverse complement strand
GCAGGCAAGTCTCCCACCCCCCACCCGGTATCCATCAGCAGACAGCGCTCCTGCCCAGCGACGAGATACATGACGTCGCTGCCCCGATCATCAATCGCCCAAGTCGCATCTCCAACCTCTTTGACCTCAAACCACTCTGCGCTCATATTCACTCCTCCACAGACATTTCTCTATAAAGCGTCCACGATCCCTTGCGGTCATCCACACTCTTGGGCGCGCGGTCGTAGTATAGTTCAAAGATGCGGCCCTCATCGGTGCGCACGCAAAAAGTAAAGCGCCCCACCCCCAGCGAACCGTGTGTGGCGGCCACGGCGAGGTGGCTCTCGCGCATGTTGCGCGCCATCTTGCCCCGCCGCCTAAAGTCGCACCATTCGCCCAGCAGCTCAGCGATGCGATACGCCTCCCCGCGCCAGATGAACCCATCCGGGCAGCCCGGCGACTTGCTCCACACCGGCGGGTGGTCGAACACGGCCTCTATGGATTCTCCGATGAAGCGAAGGGGGTTACAGTTTAGATTACCCATTCAAGGCTTTTCTCGCCGGCCACCTTCTCCCCTAGCCGCACTTGACTGGCATCCAGATAGCGCGCAAACTCGCCCAGGCAAAGGGTGAGCGCAGCCTGCATCGCATCGTCGGGCCGGACGCCCTCCTCCCACCACCAGTTGGCAACGGTAAACTCGCGCGTCTTTTTATCAAAAGCCGGCTCGAAGCGGGCCACAAACCGGTCGCCACAGAGCACCGGCAGCACATAATAGGCATACTTGCGCTGCACCGCCGGCTTGTACACCTCCCACGTGTAGTCAAAATCAAAGGCCCACTGTATCAAGACACGATCCCAGATCAGGTTATCCAAAGGTGCAATAAAGGCCGCACGAGGCTGCTCTGGATCCTGATCTTGTACAGCGTCCAGCAAAGGCACATCCTCCCTTCGCATAAGGAACACGTGTCGAGGCACGCCCTCCAAAGCTACCGCCACCGCCTCTCCCCGCTCCACCAGCCGGGTCGACGCCGCCCGTCGGGCAGCGCCATCCAGGCCAAAGATACCCTGCCAATACGATGCGAGACTGGCGTTAGCCAACCCCATGCTACCTGCGCGACGCAGCACGTGCCAGTCGAGGTATGCCTCGTCGGTCTCGTTCGGGTCTGGGACAGATAGCACATCCGCCGGGAGCAGACGCTCGCTCAGATCGAACACCCGGCGCGTGCCAACGCGGTGGTGGATGCCAATCTCGCCCGTATCGTAAAGTACGTCCAGAGCAGCCCGGCCCAACCGCGCCTGATGGCCCCAGCTCCACGAGACGTTGTCGTCGCTCTCAAGGCCCTTCAGATCAAGCGAGGAGGTCGGCCCGCGCTGGCGAATCACCTGCAGGATATCCGGTGCGGCTTCAAAGCCCGGCTTCGAGCGCCTGGATTCGGCGTGGTGATGCCGCATAGCGGCCCGGCGACGGGCAAAGGCAGGCCAGTCGGCAGTCAAATAGATCGAAGCCACCTTATCGTAGCCATCTACCAGATGGCGATCCTGATAGAGCAGCTCGTCCAGCAACACGGCCCGATAGCCCACCACTCGGGATTGGAGCACCAGGTCGGGGTTACAGCCGACGACGTTGATCGGGTCGAACTGGATGCAGCCCGCGTGACGCACGTAATCCAAAACGCCCATCTTGCCCTCGAGCTGGCGTGGCGGCCAGAGACGGTGATGCGCCAGCAAAAACCGCCGCGCCTGGGCCTTGCTCAACGTCATCGTCGGAGAGGGAAGCGTGATCTTGGCCATTAGGCGGAGTCTACTTCCTCACTCCCTTATCAACCCGCCGTGATAAACAAGCTCGTAAACCCTGACACCCGCACGCGCGATCCACTCCTTGCCGGTGAATGCGGCCACGTCCCCCTCGCTAGTATCGGTATAGACGCCGTCACCCGTATCGTGCTCAAAGCCACCCAGGAAACGGCCCTCCTGGTACATCGCGCTCAGGCTCTGCTTGATGATCTGTCCCGCCTCGGCTGCCGCGATCATCTCCGACTCCAAGATGCGGCCATAGTAGTTCATCGCCCACACCGGCTCGCCCTTG
>CAZWPV010000589.1:0-2068 GCA_964635485.1 uncultured Anaerolineales bacterium | reverse complement strand
ACCAAACTACGAACTTATTTTTGGACAACTCCTAAAGGTAACAATCGGCAAGAATCGAGAAAAGCGTGTCGTCTTCCGTTTAGATGTTGCATCTCTACTGTAACAGACTACGTCTGAGACTGGTGAAATCCAGATGGCCGGAACTTGTAGCCGTAGATGATGGCGCCCTCGTCGCCGCAGCTCTGCACCCGGCGGGTGACCATCTCCACCGGCATACCGATTTGCACCTGGTCTGCATCCACGTCGGTGAGCTGCGCGGTGAGCATAGGGCCTTCTTCCAGCTTGACCAACGCCACAGTATAGGGAGCGAACTCCTCGAACCCCCTCGGCGGGTGATAGATGGTGCTGTAGGAATAGACCTCACCCCGACCGCTGAAGGCGAACGGCGTCTTGGCCGGCGCCTCGCACTCCGGGCAGAGATCGCGCGGCGGGAAAATCCTCGCCCCACACCTCTCACACACCTCTCCCACCAAACGATACCGCTGCTGCTGTAGTCTCCAGTTCCTTGGTACTGTCATCGTCAATCCTCCTATAAAGTATGCAAGTCGCAAGTTTGCAAGTTGCAAGTATGCCAGTGGCAGGCAGGCTGGTACGGTTTTACAGATCTGCCACTGGCATACTTGCTCATTCCATCCTCTCCAGAATATGTGTAACCACCGTCGCGCCGCTGCCGCCAATGTTCTGCGCCATACCCAGCCGCGCGTCCTTGACTTGATTCTTACCCGCCAGGCCGCGCAACTGCTGCACGACCTCGACAATTTGATATACGCCGGTCGCACCCACTGGATGCCCCCGCGCCTTCAGGCCGCCCATCGTGGTGACGGGGATACGGCCATCGATTCCGATCTCGCCATCCAGGGCTAACCGCAGGCCCTGGCCCTTCTCCGCAAACCCGGCCCCCTCCAGACTGAGCGCCGCCATGACGCTGAAGGCATCGTGCAGCTCGAAAAGGTCAATGGCTTTAGGGCCGACGCCCGCTTGCTCGTAAGCCCGCCGGGTCGAAATGATCGCCCCATCCAGCACCATCGGGTCACGGCGGTCGTGCACGGCCAGCGAATCGGTGCCCACAGCCGAGGCGGCGATGCGGATCGGGGCCGTGTTGAGCGAGCGCGCCATATCGGCCGGTGCCAGCACCACCGCCGCTGCGCCATCGCAGATGGGCGAGCTATCCAGCAGGTTGATGGGGTCACAGATCATCTTGGCCGTGGCGAAGCGCTCCGCCTTGACCGGGAAGCGAAACATCGCGTACGGGTTGTTAACCGCGTTCTTGTGCGCGTTGACGGCAAAGGGGGCAAAATCCTGATGGCTATAGCCATGCTCGTGCATGTAGCGCCGCATCAACAGCGCGTTGACGGCGACGAAGGAAAGCCCCAAAAAAGCCTCATAGTCTCCATCAGCCGCCAGCGCCAGCGCGGCGGTCGTATCGTGGCCCAGCATATCCGTCATCTTTTCCACGCCGGCCACGATGACGATATCGGCCAGGCCGCCGGCGACGGCGATATACCCCACCCGCAGCGCCGCCGCCCCGGAGCCACAGGCCGCCTCAATCTTGATCGCCTCGATCCCACGCAATCCGGCAAAATCGGCCACCAGCGCCCCCAGGTGCTCCTGCCCGGCCAGCTCGCCCGACAGCATGTTGCCCACGTAAAGCGCGTCGGCCTGCGCCACGCCCGCATCGGCCAGCGCCGCCTGGACGGCCCCCAGTGCCAGGTGCCGCAGGCTGGTGTCCCAGTGCTCACCGACCTCGATCTGCCCCACTCCAATGATAGCGACGTCTCTCATTTCAACATCAACTTTCCGACGAGCCTCACGTAGGTCCCGTAATCGACCTCTTTGCGACGCGCGACGTAATCCTGCGTCACCATCGCTCGCTTTTGCCGCTCCGAGATCACCTCGGTCACGCGGAGCGAAAAGGCATCCGATCCCGCCCCGGAGCCATAGCTCACCAAAAGCACCCGGTCGCCCGGAGCGGCCACGTCCAGCACCGCCGCCAGGCCGATGAGCGACGAACCAGCATAAGCGTTGCCGATGTCGTCGGCCAGGAGCCCCACTGCGATCTGCTCGCGCG
>CAZWPV010000588.1:0-2071 GCA_964635485.1 uncultured Anaerolineales bacterium | reverse complement strand
TCGAGCACGCCGACGCGCACCCCCTCGCCCGTGATCCCCGCGTTGTGCCACGCCTCGGCGCCAATGACGTCCACTCCCTCTCCCTCAATCGTGCTACCTTCGGGGGTCGTACGCTGCGGCAGCCGCACCGCGACGACGTGCTCCATCTCGGTGAGTTGGTTAAAGATCGCGCCGGGATCATCTGACGCCAACTCCTGCCTGATCAAGTCCAGCGACACCACCACCTCGATCTGCTCCCGGAAGGCACTGATGACGACGGCGCCGGCATCTTCCAACTGCGCCTTTAGAGGCTCGTTGTCGTCTGTATCCAGAATGAGCGTCAGGCGAACGTACTCCTTCCCCTCGCGTGTCACCAGGATGCCGCGCTCCCGCGCCATCTCCAACGCCGCTTCCTCCCCCTCCTCCTCGTACACCACCAGGAATTCCTTGTACACCGCGTCCAACTCGGGGTCTTTGAGGACCTGGGCCAACTCTGGATACTGCTCAGCCACCTCATCCAGCGAGGGAGGCAACTCGACATCCGGCGGCTTTTGATCTTGCTGAGAGACGAAATAGACTATGCCGGCCGCCACAATCAACAACAGTCCCAGCCCCAGCAGAACGATCAGAAAAGTCATAGATTTGCGATTCATTGTCAAGCCTCCTTAAAGTAATCGCGATTTACTCCAAAACAGTGACCTCGAGACTGTCCGACACGGCCCATCCAAGAGGAGGCGGTGCTGCTCCAATCGCCTCCATCGTGACCCCCACCTGGACTCTGACACGCCCAGGTTGCCTGGCCCTCAGTACAAAGATGGCCGTCTCGCTTGCCCCCGGTTCGATCTTGCCAGGGATCACAACCACCGGGGTGCTTATCACCTCCAATTGAGGCGACCATTCCCCCACCAACTGGCAGCGCACCTCCTGGAAGCTCACCTCCCCTGCATTGGTGATCGTGACGGCCACCGTGAGCAGATCGTTCACCTTTAGCGCATCGGCAGAGAGCGCAAGGCCGACCGTAGCCAGGGGCGGCAGTGGAGGAGACAATGGCTGCGGCGAAGGCGTCCCCGTAGGGACGGGCGACAGCGTCGGTGAGGACACGCTTGTGGAGGTCGGCAACGGCGATGGAACAGGCGTGCCGGTCGGCATCACAGTGGCCGTAGGCATCACGCCGGTCGGCGACGGCTCGTCCGTCACCACGACCCAAGCCGTGTCTGGTTCCTCCTCCTCTTTATCAACGACCATCGGGATGACGAACACGGCTGCGATCCCAAGCACGGCGATGCACATCAGCACGCCGGCCCCTCCCGCCATCCACACCCACCCCAGCGACCGCCTGCGCCGCTTTGGCCCCGACGGTGGCGATTTGGGCGGCACAGGGGACTGCGTAGATGGCCCACCGGGCACGGCCGTCGGCAACGGCTTGCCACAGCGCAGGCAGAAGCGAGCGCCGGCCTTGGCCGTGGTGAACCCACACGCGAGACAGACGACTCCTAAGGGTGTCGAAGGCGTCCGCGAGGCAGGCGATGCCTGAAGCACCTGCCCGCATCCCTTGCAAAAACGGGCGTCGGCGCGGTTTTCGAACCCACATTTCGAGCACTTGACCGATGACTCCACAGAAGCGCATCTCCAAACAGCTATGGCACGCGCAGCTCAAAATTGTCAAATTCCACGATCAACGTGTCACCAGCCTCCGTCAGTCCCACAACTACAGCCGGCTTGCCGCTGGCAAGCTGGCTATCGCTGTATTCGCCAACGTGCTCGCCGTTGATGTAAAAGGCGAACTTGTCCCCTTTAGCGACGATCTCCAGCCGATTGACCTCACCGGACCGGATAGCAACCACCTTGGTCCACTCAATGAGAAACGTCCATTTGCCCTCGAAAACCCCGACAAGCTCGAAATACCCATCATCGCGCACCAGGAAAAGGTAATAGTTCTTGCTGTCTACACGCCGAAAGATCAAGCCATACTGCGCATCCGGGACCCCACTGACTAACCGGGCATCCGCCGCCACGTAACAGTCAGAGATGGAGTCGGTGTCGGGAACCGACCACCAGACGAAATCATCGCCGGCCTCCGCCTGCCAGCGAT
>CAZWPV010000587.1:0-2072 GCA_964635485.1 uncultured Anaerolineales bacterium | reverse complement strand
CATCAGCCCGCCCCGCATCTGGCCTGCCGGCGAGGCAGCCTTCACTCGGAAGTCCACCTGCTGGGCCGCACCCTGGTATCTGTCTGCCCAGTGTTCCGGAGCGCGTTCCTGCAAGACCAGTTGTACCAGCGCTCGCTCGCCTGGCTTGAGATCCCCCATCGCGCCGACCAATACGCGGATGGGATCGGCCATCTGCGGGCCATAGCCGTCAGGGCGGCCTGCGTCGTCCATGCCGCCAAACTGCCGCCACGTCCGCACAGGAAAGTAAGCAGGTCGCCTAAGCCGCGCAGTGCTGGCCGCGACCATGGCGCCGTCATCACCGTAGATCGGGTCGCTGTGCTGGTCCAGTGCCTCGAAACCCACCTGGCCATACCCGGCCTCAAGCTGCGCCCTGGCGTGGGCTACAGCGGACTCAGCACCACGGACGATCAGCATCTGCTCACGATCTGTGCCTGCCAGTTCAAGCGACAGCGGTCCGCGGCGCACGGTTCCCAATATCTGCTCCATCATGGTGGGCACGACCTCGTTGATGTCGGCAGGGATTACCTGCAGCGCCACGTTCGCCGACGGCGCCGGTTGCACGTACCGCCGCGGCTCCTGATCTGCCTGGTCGCGTGTCACCTCGACCCGGGTCAGCGTCGCGCAGCAGCGGTGATTGATCTCTGCGGCCTCAACCGGGTCATACTGCTCCTGGCACACAGGGCAGACGTATCCTATCTCACGATCTCTTTTCGCCACCATTCTCCTTGGTGAACCAAATGAAATGTATCTCCGCTACCTATTGCGCCTCTGTCGGGCTCTCCGCACCAGCCACCACACCAACGCCGCGAACCCGAGGACGTTCAGGGGGCCAGCGCTGCACAGCACCCACGTACCTAGAGGCTGCGATTCCCCAGCCATGAAACCCTGCACCACCCACACGGCCAGCAGTACATCAACAAGTAGCGTCAGACCGATCACCGTCCACACGATCAGTGCAAACTGATCGCGCCACGTCGGCGGGCGCCAACCACCCAAAGGCAGATCGCTCCAGTTTCCCCCAGTGCCCATCGTGTCCTCCTCAAGAATCAGGCAGCGTCGTCTGCAGCGGGTCCACCGGCTTGCCATCGATACGCACCTCCCAGTGCAGATGTGGCCCTGTGCTACGACCGGTGTTCCCGCTCTTGCCTACCGTGCTGCCCGGCTGAACATGGTCACCCACAGCCACGTCTATCGCGGACAGGTGGCCATAGAAACACTGCACCCCGTTGTTCTCCACGATCACGAGGTAACCGTATCCCTCGGCATACCCGGCGTACGTCACCCGCCCTCCCATCGGTGTCGACACTGGCGTGCCAATTGGACAAGGAAAGTCCACTCCTGTGTGAAACTTTGTTCCGCCGAAGTATGCCTGGGAGATGCCAAAGAAATACTTCGGTGCATAAGGTACCGGGTAACCCTCAACCCATCCCTCCTGACCCTCGTAGCCCACGAGAGGAAAGCCGGACGCAGTGAGCGATATCGAGCAGTACCGCATATCCGGTCCGCAGAACCACTCCAGGAGCGGAATCGGATTCAGACCCAACGGCACGAACGTCTCCCAGATGAACTCGATGATCTCGGCAAACAGGATCACCTGTATCAGCCAGCACAGCAAGATCATCAGAAGCGCCACGACGCACAGCGCCACGGAGAGCTTCCATCCCAGGCCCGCTCCACATCCTTTCACCGCCTAGCTCCCTACGTGACGTGCTCGATCTCCACCGAGCTCCCGTTCAGCCGCTCCTGTATCAGCGTGGCGACCTGGGACCGATGACACTCCCCAGCATCGGCTTCATAGCATAGCAATAGCACTCTCTCTGCGTTCGCTTTGCGCACAGCCGTCCGCAACTCTGCCATTCCACGCGAGGGGTTGCGCAGTCCTCCTTGCGTCTCCCCGCGTCGCCAGCCCCGCTCGCCAAACCACCCGATCCACAGGTAGCGATCTCCGAACGTCGCCTCCAGGCCTTCCTTCGTCCAGCTATCCTGCTTCGAGTACGGGTTGGCCCGCACGTCAACGATCAGGTCCACACCTCGGTCAGCAACGAGTGCTT
>CAZWPV010000586.1:0-2077 GCA_964635485.1 uncultured Anaerolineales bacterium | reverse complement strand
AGCCAAAGGTCGCGCCGACCTTGTGCGCGCCGGTGGGGAACCACTTGCCCACCAGGGCGATGATGCGCGCAGGTACGCCCGTCAGCGACGGCGGCAGTTCCATGACGTTGACGCCACCAAACCCGCCCCCCTGCGCCACCGGCTCGTTCTTCCAGGTGATGCGGAACAGGTTCCGCGAGTCCACGTCCCACAGGCCGACCTTCCTGAGCTGAGCCTTGATCCCATCAGGGATCAAGACCGGGTCCTTCATCTGTGCGAGGGTGGGGATGACGATGTCCCGCTCACGCGCGCGTTGCACCGTTCGTTTCAGTTGCTCCTCGTTAATGGATAGGTCGATCATCTCAAACTCCTCACTCTCTAATCTCCGCTCTCCTGCTTCTTCGAGCGACCACGCAACCCGCCAACGCTCCCAGAAACGCGCCGCCGGTGTTGAGCAGCCAGTCGTCCAGGGCCGCCACGCGGGTGGGCATAGCCGTCTGGATCAGCTCGATGACAAGGCTGAGACCCGCGCCGCTCAGCGTCGCCAAGAACAACCTGCGCCCCGCCGGCCTACCACGCAGCGCCAGCGCAAGTGCCGCCCCCAGCGGCGCAAAGACGGCGACGTTGCCTGCCAGGTCGATCAATAGGTGGATGGAGATGCCCTGATCGGCGGCGGGATCGGTCAGCAAGGCAAGATCAGTAGCGACTGCCTGATTGGGGCGCAGCGTCATCCACAGCAGCCACGCGGCGACGGCGGCTGCCAGCGCCCACCAGACCCAGGTGAGCCTCCGTCTCATCAGCTCTCCGCGTCTATGCGGACGCGCTCCCCGTCCTCCGGCACGATCACCTGCAAATCGGTGTCTGCGCGCGCTTCCTCAACGAGCACTCCGGGGTAATCGCCGATCTCCGGCCCGAGGTGCACCAGCGCCAAGCGCCGGCAGTTGGCCTGACGCGCGATCTCGCCGGCCTGTTGGGCCGTACTGTGAAAGTGCATCGCCGGGTCGGCATCGGGCTGCAACTCGGCACTGTAGGTCGCCTCGTGAATTAGCAGGTCGCTGCCCTGGGCAAGCTGTATGGAGGCGGTGTTGGGAATCGTGTCGGTAACGTAAGTGACCGAAGGCCCACCATCAAAATCCCACCGGCCCGCCAGCGTCGTCGCACCAGGCGGATAGGGGACCACGACGGTGCGCAGGGTAACGCCGGGAGCTACCTCCGCCTCGTCCATCCTGCGCTCGGACATGCGGTGCCAATCACACTTGAGATAGTTGCTATCGAAATCGGCATAGGCCAGCGTCCAGAGCATCTGAAGCGTCGAGATCGTGTCCTGGGCAGCATAGACCTGGAGTCGCGTCGCAGCCCCGATGCGACTCAGGATGAGCATGGGAAACCCCAATGTGTGGTCGCCGTGGGAATGGGAGACAAAGATCCGTTTTATATCGCTGGCCAACATATCAATTTTGGCCAATCGCGGTACAATCCCCGGGCTGGCCTCGACCAGCATGCGAAAATCCGGCGCTTCGATCAGCAGCCCCGCGCAGCTCCGCCGTTTGGTGGGAAAGGCACTTGCCGTTCCAAGAAAGACGATTTCGTACATAGCCTACAGCTTCGAATGACTCTGAAAAGGATGCGCTCCACTCACCCCCAACCGTGTCCAGCAGCGCTACAGGCAACTGTAGCAACGCTTAACATAGTTTAGCACTCCTTGCATCTGCGGCAGTTACAACTCGGTTACGGCACGATTTCACATCAGTGCCTGTCTGACAGCTTCAAGTGTCGGCTCTACAACGGCGGGCTGCCGCTCGACCGCCTTCATCGCGCTGGCGACGTCCTTGAGGCCAGAGCCGGTGGCCAATACGACCACGCGATCGTCGGCGCTCACCAGCCCACGCTCGACCGCCTCGACCAGCCCGGCGTAGGCAGCGGCAGCGGCAGGCTCGGCAAAGACGCCACAGCCCTGAGCCAGAGCCGGGATAGCCGCCAGAATAGCATCGTCCTCCACGCGGATAAAAGCCCCGCCGGTCTACCGCAACGCCGGGAGCGCGTTGTTCCGGTGGGGGGGCAGGCCGGCGAGGATGCTATCGGCGACGGAGTGGGCCTC
>CAZWPV010000585.1:0-2078 GCA_964635485.1 uncultured Anaerolineales bacterium | reverse complement strand
GCGAGGGGCTTGAGATGGGCACGATAACGGCGCAGGTCAGCCTCTATCCGCTGCGGCAGGCATCCATAGGCCCGCCCATCCGCGAGGCGGTGCGCGTCTTTCGCCAACACGGATTGGAAACCCGCATCGGTGAGATGAGCACCTTGGTGTGGGGAGAGGAACAGGCACTCTTTGCGGCCCTGCAGGAGGCGTTCCACCAAGCTGCAGAGGGCGGGGACGCCGTGATGGTAGTCACGCTCTCCAATGCCTGCCCTGAGCCCAAGGAGGCGTGAGGTGACCTTTGGCGAGGACGTCGCCGCACACTACGAGGGCTGGTACGAGACGCCGGAGGGGCGCCGGGCCGACGAGCTGGAGAAGGCCGTTCTAGGCTGGCTGCTGCAGGCCTTTCCTCGACCGGACAGCGTTTTGGAGATCGGGTGCGGCACGGCCCACTTTACCCGCTGGTTGAGCGAGCGAGGGCTGGCGGCGGTGGGATTGGACCTTTCGGCGGCTATGCTGGCACAGGCGCAGGTGCTGGATGGCATTCCTCTGGCACGCGGCGATGCTTACAGGCTACCCTTCGCCGACGGCGCGTTCGACCTGGCGGCGTTGGTCACCACGCTCGAGTTCCTGGAGCAGCCTCGAGAGGCGCTCACGGAGGCGCTGCGCGTGGCGCGGTGTGGCGTGGTGCTGGGTGTGCTCAACCGCCGGAGCCTGCTCGGCCTGCGGCGACGGCTGGCGGGGCTCTTTCGGCCGACGGTCTATGACGCCGCGCGCTTCTACGGCGTGGGGGAATTGAGACGGCTGTTGCGATCGGTGGCTGGGGAGACAGGGAACATCGTGTGGCAAACCACCCTCTTCCCTCGCTGCTGGCCATGGCCGCAGGCCCGCTTACCCTGGGGAGGCGTCATCGGGATGGCGCTGATCGTGAGTGATAGAGTCTAAGGTGACGCCCAGCTTTTTCGAGTCCGGCTCGTCCGGGTTGGATGTCAGGAGGCAGGATGATGAAAAGACAAACGGTGTGGGTAGATGCGGCCCGCTGTACGGGCTGTGGCGCGTGCGTGGACGTGTGCCCCGTCGGGGCTATGGCTCTGATAGACGGCAAGGCCCGCGTTGACGAGGAGACGTGTACCGGCTGCGGCGTCTGTGTAGACGTTTGCCCGGAAGACGCCATCCAGCCCGTGGTCCGGGGCGAACTCGTCTCTGTCCCAGAGCGACTGGCTCCCCAGGTCTACCAGCCAAGCCCGCTGGCAAAGGCCGCCGGTGCCGCCGCCGTCGCTACCAGCGTGGGGCTGTTGGCGCAGGCCGGGAGAGCGCTGGCCCGAGCAGCGGGGCGCTGGCTGACGCGGCCGTCTGCGGGGGCGGGGTCGCCTGCCACCAGGGCCTCGTCTGCGCCTGAAAGCGGGGGCGCTGCTGGCCAGGGAGGCCGGGGACGCCGGGTGCGCCGCCGGCGCAGAGGGGGCTGAAAGGTGCGGCATAAGGTGGTGCCGTGTCACTGCACGGGCGACCGGGCAATAGATATGTTTGCCGAGGAATACGGCGACGATTTCGTGCAAGTTGGCGTCGGTCGAGTGATTACCATTGGATCAGAAGGAGGTGATTGAGATGGGTCGAGGTCGTGGAGGTGGAGGCGGACGCGGCGGCGGCGCTGGTCGCGGCAGCGGAAGTGGGCCCGGTCGGATGGGCGGCTCCAAGGCCGCCGGGCCGGGCGGCGACTGTGTCTGCCCCAGTTGTGGGCACAGAGTGCCGCACGTCGTCGGTCAGCCCTGCTACCAGAAAAAGTGTCCCAAGTGTGGCGCGCAGATGACGCGCTAGGCGAGAACCAAGTACTAACGCGGGGCAGGGATGACCGCGATGGTCACCCCTGCCCCGCAGGGGCTGTCGGGGGAATTCCAACTATGATCAGATCATTGTGGCAGCTGTTGCTGGACGACCCGGAGAATTTGGATTGTGACGAGTGCTTCGCCGTGATGGAATATTGGGCCGAGCTATTGGCCTGGACCGGGAGCGATCTCTTGCTCGACATTGAGAGAAACCTGATGCATTGTCCAGATTGTCTTGTCGGGTACCGTGAGGCTCTGCATCGCCTGGAGGCCGCC
>CAZWPV010000584.1:0-2079 GCA_964635485.1 uncultured Anaerolineales bacterium | reverse complement strand
GAGGAAGGCAACAGGCCAAAATCCCACGCGGCGCACAAGCGTACCAGGAAATCCACGCGATCGGCCAGGTTGTCCAGCTCGGAGGGAGGCTCGACATCGGGATAAAGGGTGCCATCCAACCAATCGTTATCCCGCGATGGCATCGAGAAACTCCTGCGCGAACCAATTCCGCACCTGCTCGGCCTCTGCTCGCTTTGCAGGGTCGGCAATCCCACTCAGTGGACGATGCTGGGCAATGCGCATCAGGTGGGTTTCCACGGCCAGTCGCGCCCGGGCGGCGTCGGTATCGCTGCTGGCCAGCTCCTGGCGGCGTCGCCAGAGCTCCCAACATGCTTCCGGCGTCGTCAAACCGGCCTGGCACAACGCAAAAATGTCGCGAAAGTCGCGCGGCACGCCACGCTCGACCAGGGCGACCATCTTGCTCGCCAACAGGTCTGGAAAGCTATCCAGAAGCACGTCGACCCAGGGAGCTGGCGCAGAGGGCTCCAGCTGTGCAGACCGGCGTGCGATCTGGAAACTAAAGACGACGCGCTCCTCTTGCACGAGTTCCACGCTGACCACATCGCCCCAGGAGCGAATGCTCACTGCACCAAAAGTCTCCAGCGTCGCCTGGATTACGTCAATCACCCGCTGCTGTTCCTCCATCGTGGCTGAAACGTCCCACCAGGCATCTACGTCGTGGGTGGGGCGATAGTCCAGATAGTGCAGCAGGCCAAAGGCGCCTCCCAGGGAAATCTTGTCCCCCAACCCGGCGGCCGCCAAAGCGCGTAAACAGGCTTCGGCATAATCTGCTGTATGTTCTGGACGGCGGGGTTGCTTTACCATTCTGCTCACCTCGGTTGCGTACAAGTGTACCACAACTGCCATCGCAGCGCAACGAAAGATCGGAAAGGTTACCGCAACACGACATCCGCCGCAACCAAGTCTTTCGGACACAGGAAAACACGGATGAACACGGGTAAAAATTAACATCCGTGCAGTCCGTGTTCGTCCGTGTCCAGCAAGGTTCAGTCGCCCGGCGGCACGGGCGGGATGTCCACCGGCTCCGCCTTATCGCCGCAGACGATAGATACCCAGGTCTCGCCTTCAAGATCAAAGACGTTCAGCAGGCACACGGAGAGGCCGCCCTCCTGGGTGTAGATGCCGCCCCAACTGGTCTCGTCGCCGGCCTCGATCTCCGTCTTCCAGCCGGCCTCTGCCAGGACGTCGGCATAGAACACCACCACGTCGGTGATGGGATGCGTCGTGGTGAACGTGGTGATTTCCAGCAGGTCCACCCAGCCGGCGTCGGCGGGAGGATCCTCGGTGCGCACCTCCACGCCTTGGGCGGCGGGGTAGAGGGGCAGGCGGACGGCGGGTTGGGCAAGGGGGGTCTCCTGAAACGCGTGCCAGCCGAGATAGGTACCGGCGGCGAGGATGCCTACGACCAACAGAGCTACGCTGGCGATTAGCCCGGGGTGGCTGCGGGCGTAATGCGTGAAACGGGCAACCCGCGGTTGCTTGGCGTGAGCTTCTTTCGGTTCAAGGGCTTCCTGCTGGGCGACGCGGGGCAGGGCGGCGATCAGGCCCAGGGCGAACCAGAAGGCCACGCCGGGCTTGGAGCCCAGGGCCAGGGCATCGGCCAGGCCGTAGACGTGCAATCCCACCAGGCCCGCTGCCAGGCCCAGGGCGGTGGCCCTCACCCCCCGGCCCCCTCTCCCAGGCCTGGGAGAGGGGGAGCAGGCCACTTGCCAGCAGGTGGCCATGGCGATGCCCAGGAGCGCCAGGTAGGCGACCAGGCCCGGCAGGCCCAGGTCGAGGGCGACCTGCAAAAAGATGTTGTGGGCGTGGGCGATGTCGGAATCGGGGGAGATGAGAAACAGCGGGTAGAGGATGTGCACTACGCGGCGGAACGTGCCCAGCCCGCAGCCGGTGAAGGGAAAATCCTGGATGGCGTACAGCGCCCGGTTCCAGATCTCGATCCGGCCGGCGATGCTTATCTCGCCGACGACTTCCTCTACCGGAGCATCGCTTCCGGCCTCGTATAGGATCTCTCCAAACCGATAGGGGCCCAGGCTAAAGAGAAACGCCAACACGGCT
>CAZWPV010000583.1:0-2089 GCA_964635485.1 uncultured Anaerolineales bacterium | reverse complement strand
CAGCTTGCCCGCCGCCTCCAGTTGCATCGTGATGGCGGTCAGGTAGTGGCCCAGGCTGTCGTGGATCTCGCGCGCCAGCCGGTTGCGCTCCTCGGCCACGGCCAGCGCCTTGACCTGCGTGGCGTACTCTTGAAGTTGTCGGTGGGCGTCTTCCAACTCGGCCAGCAATCGCTCGGCGCGCTGCCGCTCTTCCGACTGCTGGACAAGGGCCGCGGTGAGGCCGGCGAAGAACAACATGCCACCGATGTAAGGCAGGCACGAGAGCAGCGCTGTTCCCAAGTTTGTACTTGCCGTGAGCGAAAAGGCCACGAGCAGCGAGAGTATGCTGAGGGCCGTGATGCCATTCGCCTGCCAGAATGGAAGCGAGAAGTAGGCCATGGGTACGACAATGAAGTAAAGGATGGGCAAATAGCCGTATCCCTGTCCGACGATCAGGATGGCAAAGATCAGGCCGGCCTGGAGCAGCAAGAGTCCGGCGCGTTGCCAAAGCGGCGCATCGCTGGGAGGATCGAGATAGATCGTGAAAGTAAAAGCTGCGAAGAGAGCGGTGAGTGGAATCCAGATCGAGGGCTGGTGCAGATCGGAATTGGTTAGCAGTGTGACGGCGTAGACGGCTGCCGTGGTGACGTAGGCGGAAGCCATCAGAAGCTTGCTGGTAAATGGGGCAAGGGGGGCGTCGGAGCCGTCACTTATCTCGGATTTGTGCTTGCGGGCCATGTCACGTCCTTGGGTAACGGTGTGGACTCCAGTGTACTTGAGAGGGGCGGATTGCGCAAGTTGCCGATCGGCTCAGGCTTTCCCCATCGCTCCTGGCAGCGCCGGAAGTGCCGCATCAAGTCCCCTCTGCCACTGTCAGCGCGTCGATCATGCCATAGACCTGCACCGTCTCGAATCCCTTTTGCTGGCTGGCCTTGTTGGGACAGGCGGCGATGCACGCGCCACAGCCCTGGCACAGCACCTCGATCACCTCGGCGTAGGGGGCGCCCGGCTCCAGCACGCGGGCGTCGTAGGGGCAGATCTCGACGCACAGCCCGCACGCCGCACATAGACGCGGATTGACGCTGGCGACGATGGGCGTCGCGTCCAGCTCGTCCCGCGAGAGCAGCCCCACCGCCCGCACCGCCGCACCGCGCGCCTGGGCAATGGATTCCTCCACGAAACGCGGCGAGTGGGCCAGCCCGCATAGATACACGCCGTCGGCGGCAAAGTCCAGCGGCCGCAGCTTGACGTGCGCCTCCAGGAAAAAGCCATCCTCGTTCAGCGGTACCTTGAACAGTTGCGCTAGCGCCTCGTTTTTCGCGTTGGGCTCAATGCCTGCGCTCAGCACCAGTAGGTCGGGATGAAGTACAATTTCCTCGCCTAGCGACATATCCCATGCCGTAATTTGCAATTTGTAATTTGCCATTTGTACTACCGGTTTGCGTTCCGGCTCGTACCGCACGAAAACTACGCCCTGCTGCCGAGCTTCTCGATAATAGCGTTCCTTGAAGCCAAAGGTGCGGATGTCGCGGAAGAGGATGGTGACGTCCGCGTCCGGGTTCTGCTCCTTGATCGCCAGCGCGTTCTTGATGGCCTCGGTGCAGCAGATGCGCGAGCAGTAGGGGTGCTCGTCGTCGCGCGAGCCGACGCACTGGATCATCACGATGGATTTGCAGCTTTTGATGCGTGATACGTGATGCATGATTTGCTCTTCCAGCTCTCGCTGCGTGAGGACACACGGGTCCTTTCCGTAGAGGTATTCCCTTGGCTCGATCTGCTGCGCGCCGGTCGCTACCACGACAGCGCCGTGCTGGATTTCTTCCTGCGCGTCAGCGGCCAGCTGCGCCGTTGTGCGGAACTGCCCGACGTAGCCGCTCACGTCCACGATCTCGGCCCCGGTCAGGATCGAGATGAGCGGATTGGCCGACACAGCTTCAATTGTCCGCCTCAGCAGCGCCTGGGGATCGCCCCGTTGGTCGTTGGTCATTGTTAATTGTTCATTGGGAAGCGCTGTGTAGATGTGTCGCAGGTTCCCGCCCAACTCGGCCTCTCGCTCGACCAGCGTCACCGGGAAGCCCTGCTCGGCGATGGAGAGCGCCGCCGTCATCCC
>CAZWPV010000582.1:1212-2092 GCA_964635485.1 uncultured Anaerolineales bacterium | reverse complement strand
GATGGTCAGCACCCGGTCGGTGTCGTAGAAGGCGGCCTGCACCCCGTCGCCGTGGTGCACGTCGACATCCACGTAGGCCACCCGGAATCCCCGGCGCAGCAGCCAGTGAATGGCGACCGCCACGTCGTTGAACACGCAGAAGCCAGAGGCCAGCGCAGGCCGGGCGTGGTGCATTCCCCCGGCGATGCTGAACGCTACCTGCGCCCGCCCCTCGGCGACCATCTCGGCGCCCACCAGGGCCGCGCCTGCCTTGAGCCCCTCGGTCTCGAACATCCCGGCGAAGGCGGGAGTCTCGTCGGGGCGGAAGCCGTAGCGGCGGGCCAGTGTACGATCCACGCTTCCGCCCCGCGGCGCGCTCAGGCGCTCGACGGCATCCACGTACTCGGCGGTGTGGAACAGGAGCAACTCCTCCCGCGTAGCCAGGCGCGGCTTCACCAGGTGGGAGGCCGGCGCGTCGAAGGCGCGGTAGGCCATCAACAGATCATAGGTGCGCTTCAGGCGCACCGGCGTCAGGGGATGGCCCTCGCCGA
Organism: uncultured Anaerolineales bacterium; assembly: GCA_964635485.1. Taxonomy (GTDB): domain Bacteria; phylum Chloroflexota; class Anaerolineae; order B4-G1; family B4-G1; genus JAFGED01. The sequence goes on along the minus strand of CAZWPV010000582.1, from coordinate 1,562 downwards.
ACCCCCGCGACCACAATGCCTCGCTGCAGATGAAGGCGGCTTCCATCTCGAACCTCGAAGGATATTCTACCACCAAGCACCTGCGGCGCAAAGCGCGCCGGCGTGCCAGGCGCTGCGATGTGGAGCATAATGGCGAGAGACCAGGTTGTCCGGTAGGTGCTGGGGAAGTGAAAAGCCCCTGCCGATTGCGGCAGAGGCTTTCCAGTGAATCCTTTCCGCCCTACATCTCCCCGCGCACAAACTGAGCCAGGATGCCTGGCGTGGCCGTGTCGAACCCCACCACGTCCATCATCCCCGCGTCGTTTGGATCGGCGATGGAGAAGCCGTTGCTCACCATCCCGACCACGACC
>CAZWPV010000582.1:0-1202 GCA_964635485.1 uncultured Anaerolineales bacterium | reverse complement strand
ACTTGCGCCGATACTCGCCAAGCGCCTGTGCAGGGTGGATCTGACCCGCCCACGTTTCGCCGTCGGTATAGATCACGAGGTGGGATCATTGCTGCACTCGACCATGGAAGCGCCATCGGCGCTTCTACCGAGCATCCCCGAACATGTTGTGAAAGAGCACCCACTTTGCTGTCTGACCGCACAACTCAACCGCTCGGAGGTATAAAGTGGGTGCTCTTCACCCGCGTGTGCGCGCGCTTATGCGTTTGCCAGACAGCTCCCAGAAACGTCATCTCAAACCGACGATCTGATGTAAACCTTCCACTCCTCCGGAATCTCTCCGCTTGCCACGATGTAGTTGACGCGCGGCCGCTTGGGCTCCCAGAGCAACTTCATCCCTGCCTCGTGCGGCGTGCGATCGGCCTTGCGATGGTTGCACCACCTGCAGGCGCACGCCGTGTTGCCCCAGGTATCGCCTCCCCCCTTGCTTCTGGGTATCAGGTGATCGACCGTGAAATCGGCCCGCTTGACTGTGTGCCCTTTATGCTCGTCCCCGGGGGCAATACCGCAGTACACGCACGTGCATAGGTCCCTGGATATGACGCTGCGCCTGCTCCACACGGCCCCTCGCTGCGGCACGTTGACATAGTACCGCAGGCGCAGCACCGATGGCACCTCAAAGATCCTGCCGGGCGTGCGCAGGCGCGCGGCTACGCCATCCACTGCGTCCGCCACGCCGCGCATCATCAGGTCGACTGCGTCGCGGACAGTGATAGGTTTCAAAGGCACGTATGAAGCGTTGAGTAGCAGAACTGTCCTTGCATTTACGTTGACCATTGGAATCTCCTCATCTGCACCCCCGGCAGGACTCGAACCTGCATCAGGCGGCTTAGAACACCGCTGCCCATCCATTTGGGCGACGGGGGCTCAAGCTCCAGGCCGGGGTCGAACCGGCGTCTACGGCGTACGAGACCGCTGCGCTGCCAACTGCGCCACTGGAGCACAGGTCGGGATGGTCGGATTTGAACCGACGTGCTCTTGCGTCCAAGGCAAGCGAGGATAGCCTGACTCCTCTACATCCCGCAAGGTGCACCTGGTAGGATTCGAACCTACGCCCCCCATCTTGTAAGGATGGCGCTCTCCGCGTTTGAGCTACAGGTGCACAAGGGGACGGGTGGACTCGAACCACCTCGTATCCCGCTTACAGGGCGGGTGCGCTGCCC
>CAZWPV010000581.1:0-2097 GCA_964635485.1 uncultured Anaerolineales bacterium | reverse complement strand
TTGCGTACCAGCACGTACCGCCCGCGCGTCGTCTCCGAGGTGGCGGTGTAGAGATAGGTGGCCGGGCCGAAGAGGACGATGTCGGCGTGGCCGATGCCCCAGTTGTTGACTACGTCCATGATCACCGGGTTGCCGGGGTATTTCTCCCACGGGCCGTCGATGGCCGGGCCGGCGTTGCGGGCGAGCCCCAGCGCGAACTGGTTATCCACGACGGTGGGATCGCTGGGGCCGCGCACGCCCTCGTAGGCCATGTAGGTGCGATCCCCCACCCGCACCACGTCGGCCGAGGAGATGGTGCGGAACTCAAAGTAGGGGTTGGCCGCCGCGCCCAGGGCATCAAGCGGCCCGTAGCCCGCCTCTGCCCCAAAGAGCGGGTTGGACGCGCACTTGCGCAGTCCGGTCGCCCCGGCGTATTTGTTCCCTACGTAACAGCCCATGTGGCCAGGATCGCGTCCCAACCCGACAAAGACGTAGAGCAGGTCGCCCTCGACGGTGATGCCGGGCGGCGCGCCGACCAGGCAATCGCCATATTCCGCCTCGTTCCAGATGTTGGGATGCTCGCCGATCGATTCCGCCTCGGTGCACGGTCGGTCGCTGGAGTGGTACTGCCCGGTGTCTGGCACGCCGACTTCGGCCGACCAGGTGACGCCGTCGCCGGAGGTGCGCAAGAGCGTGCCCGCCCCCCATTCGTAGACCATGTAGGCCCGGTCGGTGTCGAAAAAGACGCGCGGATATTGCTGCTGATGGGTGTGGTCGGTGGGGCCGCAGGGGCAGGTCTTGCAGGAGAACAGGCAGACGGGATTCTCCAGAACGAAATGCCGCCCGCCGTCGTGGCTTTTCCACAGCGTGACGCAGCCGGGGAAGGGGGCCGGGTCGCCGCACTGATCCACCACGCCCGCCGACTTGTAGCTAGCGTGCAGGTACGACCAGAACTCGGTCCCGCCCCGGTAGACGGTGTCCGACTCGCCCACCGGCAGACCCACGTCGTACTCGTCGATCACCCACTCGGCGCTCCCCGCCCAGAATTCGTCCAGCGTGGCGAACGCCCGCCCGGCCGGAGGCTCAGGCGCGAAGGCCGGTGAGGGGGGCGCGATGGAGGTGATGGGCGCGGCAGTAGGGGGGATGGGGGTAAATGTGGCAGTGGAGGGAATGGGAGTGAACGTGGGAGAGGGGACGTGCGTGGCAGTGGGGAGGGAGGTGGCGGTGGGGAGGGGCGTGTCTGTAGCGGTAGGCACGGGTAGTGTGCGCGTCGGTAGTGAGGTAGCTGTGGCGGTTGGCGGGGGAAGCGGCTCTGGGTTGCAGCCGGCCAGCACGAGCAGGATGCAGAAGCACGTCAAGGAGAGTCTCCGCACGTGAATCCCTTTCCGATTGTATAGCGGTTGACGATTCATTCGAATCTCCGGATCGAAGGTTTCTTGGGGTGGCTAGTTTAACGCAGGACGGGATAGAGGTCAAGCGGCGTCGGTCGGCAGATATTTCGGGGACCGCGCCGTCTTCAGCGTCTTGCAGCAGAGCGTGTGGATCGACCCGAATAGTTGACGAATAAACTCAACAGTTGTATAATCGCAGGCAGGAGGACGGCATGATAAGAATTTCGACGCGAGGACGGTATGCGCTGCGAGCGATGGTCGACTTGGCGCTGCACGCCGACGGGGAGCCGGCCCTGCGGCAAGAGATCGCCGAGCGGCAAGATATCTCGGCCGACTATGTGGCGCAGTTGTTTCGCCCTCTGCACAAGGCAGGACTTGTCGAGGGTGTGAAGGGGCCGGGTGGCGGCTACCTGCTGGCCCGGGACGCGGCGGACATCACCGCCGGGGATGTGGTGCGGGCGGTGGAGGGGCCGGTGGCGGTGGTGCACTGCGCCCTTGAGGACGACGATCCCGCCTGCAACCGCAGCGACCGCTGCGTGACCCACTTACTCTGGAAGCGACTATCGGCGGTGATGACCGAGTTCCTGGATTCGGTCACCTTGCAGGACTTGCGCGACGAGGCACGGCAACTTCTGGAGAAGGCATGAGAAAGTGGCGAGGGTCTATGGCGACGCCATAATAAACGCGCCAGGGGACTCCCTGCTTTAGCGGGGAGGGGAATGGCGCT
>CAZWPV010000580.1:0-2110 GCA_964635485.1 uncultured Anaerolineales bacterium | reverse complement strand
CTCGCAGACGAATGGCTGGCATACTACCAATACTGGATCGGGGCTAAGGTGGCCAAGGGGCCGATGCGAGGAGCAGTGGCTGTGGAACTGGAAGAGCACGCCACAGAGGAACTCGGGCACGCTCTGCTGCTGGTGGATCGAATCCTCCAGCTTGGCGGCACGCCGCTCCTCACACCCGAGGATTGGTACAAGATGACCAACTGCGGCTACGAGTCGCCGGAAGACCCTTACGTCGAAGCCCTGCTGGAACAGAACATCGCGGGCGAGCAGTGCGCCATCGACGTCTACAAGGCATTGGCAGATCTCACCAAAGATACCGATCCCGTGACGTACGAATTGGCCCTGCAGATCATGACGGACGAGATCGTGCACGAGGAGGATCTGCAGGCCCTGCAGGAAGACATCGAACTGATGAAATCAAGGGGGTAACCGTGAGTATCGCAGATAGAATCCAGACGGCTGACTGGAAGGCAGAGAAGCACGTGCCCGTCATCGAGTGCCCGGACACGGTGAAGGCAGGAGAGATGTTCGAGGTGAAAGTTGGGATAGGAAAAGAGATCGCCCATCCCAACACTACCGAGCACCACATCCGCTGGATCAGGCTTTATTTCCATCCAGAGGGCGACAAGTTCACCTACGACGTAGGCTACTTCGAGTTCAATGCCCACGGCGAGTCGGTCGCCGGCGCGAACCAGGGCCCCGTCTACACCAATCATTCGGCAACCGCATCGCTCAAGATCGACAAGCCCGGCACGCTGCACGCTGTGTCCTTCTGCAACATCCACGGGCTGTGGGAGAGCAGTAAGGCCATCAGCATGGGGTAGCGACATGGCAGAGACGTTGACGTGTGGCTACTGCCACGAGGGAATCGAGGGGGAGCCTGTCCAGCGCGGGCACAAGGTCTATTGCTGCGAGGCGTGCGCTTTCGAGGCCGGCCGCAGCACAGACTGCGGTGGACGTTCTGATTCCACTGTCGCCCGGCCGACCGTCGAGAAAGCATAAGAGCAAACGTAGAAACCCGGTTTTTCGCCAGCAGAAGTAGTTTCTGCTCAAGTGGGGATGCTTCTGCAATAGCAACTTGCCGAAAACGCAAAAACCGGGTTTCTCCAAAACCAGAAAAAGGAGATTTGAAGAATGGCTGTTTTCACTGCTGCCGAAGCCCTTGAGATGGCAATGGCAATCGAAAAGAACGGCGAGGTGTTCTACAACGCCGCCGCCGCCAAGAGTGACGACGCCGAAGTCAAGATGCTTTTCGAGGACCTGGCCGCTCAGGAGCAAACTCACTACAAGGTGTTCCAAAAGATGCTGGGTGGGGTCGGGTCGGCGCCGGAGCTGCCAGCCGAGGAATATGACCAGTACCAGGCTTATATGCTGGCCGCGTTGGATAACGCACTGTTCGCCGGCGAGGATAAGGCGCTGGCTCTGGCCGAGAAAGCCACAGATCGGGAGACCGCTCTGCGGGCAGCCTTGGGCTTTGAGAAGGACACCATGCTGTTCTTCTACGATCTGCGCGAGATGGTGGGAGAGGCGGATAAGGAAGCCGTCTCCCGCGTCATCGGCGAGGAGCGGAAGCACGTGCGTCGCCTGGCAAGCCTGCTGTAGGGAAGCCTATGCCACCTATCGAGATCAAACCCAACGTCTACTGGATCGGCGTCAACGACCGCACGACCGATCTATTCGAAGGGTTGTGGCCCATCACCCAGGAGGGCGTCTCGTACAACGCCTACCTGATCGACGACGAGAAAAAGGCCATCATCGATCTGGCCAAGGCGCTTAAGACGGACGAGTTCTTTGGCCAGATCGATCAGGCCCTTCGACGGGGCTCAGGGCAGGTCACTGACATCTCCCAGTTGGACTATGTGGTCGTCAACCACATGGAGCCGGATCACTCCGGGGTTTTGACCACCCTGCGACGGATCGCGCCGCAGGTCACCATCCTGGGCACCGAAAAGACCCGCGCGATGCTCGAATCGTTCTATGGCATCACCGAGGGCGTGCAGGTTGTCCAGGATGGCGAGACCCTATCCCTGGGACAGCACACCCTCCAGTTCGTCCACACCCCCTTCGTCCACTGGCCCGAGACGATGATGACGTACGAGACCGGCGAGCA
>CAZWPV010000579.1:1259-2112 GCA_964635485.1 uncultured Anaerolineales bacterium | reverse complement strand
GCGCGCTCAGGTCGGCCAGGATTTGGATCCGCCACGCCTCGTCTGCGGGTTGGACGTCGAACCGGGCTAGAGCTGCGCCGGAGGTAAGCGGGATGGGGAGGCCGTCGTAGCAGAAGAGTGTGAGGTTGTTGAGATCGTACGCGGCCAGGTTGGCGTCTTCGTAGACAGGGACGAGGGGAAGTGTGTTCTGGAAGTGGGCTTGAAGCGCAGCGTCCGCGTAGGGCTTGTGGAGCAGGATGTAGCGCACACCGGAGGCGCGCAGCTCTTGCAGGGCCGGTCCCAGCCGCAGAGGATCGCCGGTGAACGTGTCCTCCGGGAGGCGAACGGGTCGCTCGGCGACCTGATAGAGTGTGCGGAGCAACGAGTTCGAGGCGATGAAGGCATAGTCGTCAGCCGTGTAGCGGGAGATGTGGCCTTCCACGATTGGCTTGCCGTGCAGCGTCTGGTAGTAGAGCCACAGCTTGGATGACGTGTAACCCATCGGGTAGTCTACGATGCCGTACAGTGTTTCCTCCTGAGCCATCTGCTCGAAAAACGCCGAGCTGGGGAGCATGTCCCACGTGGGCACAGGGACGCACACGCACTCAAAGACGATCAGGAGTGATAGGGGTACGAGAAGCCAGCGCCGCTTCTGAGCCAGGTACGCGGCTCCCAGGCCAGCCAGCACTGCCAGAGAGGGAACGACGAGCAGGTTGAACCGATCGGGGGCGCGGATCGTCGAGATGGGAAATAGCTGGCCGACGAGACGATAGGGCAGCGGGATGCCGGTGTACAAAGTGCCATTGAGCCGCAGGGTGGAGCCGGCGGCAAGTACTATCCAGATCATCGAGCTGATTGCCCAAAACGCGCTCTC
>CAZWPV010000579.1:0-1249 GCA_964635485.1 uncultured Anaerolineales bacterium | reverse complement strand
GCCGCGTGAGCAGGGCGGCAAGGGTCAATCCAACGACAGTGTAACCGAGGTAGGGCATGGCGACTTGGTTGGTTACGAAGCGTTCGTACCCTTTGCCCGTGTGTGGTCCGAGTAGAGGGTGATACGTGGGGGGTAACAAGTACGCCAAGAGATCGGTCTGGCTGAGTGTGCCTTCGTTGAACTTGGCGATCTCGGCCAACCGGCGAGACTCCCTGGCGACGGGGATGAGGAGCGGCACGCTCAGCGCCAGTGCGGCGACGCAGGCGAGCGCGATGAGACCCAGGGAGCGCGGGGTGGCCCGCCGTAGCAGCACGTGCCAGCCGACGTAAAGTGCTGTCCAGAGGGCCAGCAACACGGCCAGTTGCAAACCTGACCAGAGGGTCAAGGCGGCGAACAGCCCTGCCCACAGTGCGTTGACGATCTGATGCCCTTGGATCGTGCGGCGCAGGAAGAGAATGTAGAAGGGCCACCAATGGATCGAGCCTAGGTGTGGATGTGCCAGCGCTTGGCTCAGGTGGTAAGGAGCGAAGGCAAAGACAAAGCCCGAGAGCAACGCGGGCAGAGTCCGTCCCGTCATCTCGTGCGCCAACAGAAACATTCCCATCGCGCCTACCCACAGTCCGAGGAGCAGGACGAGATTATAGGCCGCCATAGGGCCTGCCAGGGGTTTGATGGCGATGGCGAGAAGGGAATTGAGAAAGGAATGGGAGTGGGTGACTAGATTGATCCCGTGTGGATAAAAGATGTAAGGGCACTCGAACCAACTGCGCCCCTCGGCGATGGCGCGCTCTATCCACCAGTTGTTCCAATAAAAAATCCAGTTATCGACGTTGTTGCCGATGAGCTTGCTGGAAAGTTGGCAGGATGCCGGCAGCGTCATCAGTACGACGGCCAGTGCGTATACGACCCCCGTGCTCAGAAGGGTTTGCCAACGGCAGCTTTTTGTCGTCACTCTTCGACCGCGATTCTCTTCAGCAAGATGGCGTCAGCCCCGGTGGCGTCGGCTAGGCGGACGCCGGTGTCGGGGTCGTACAGGCCGCTCTGAAGCGTGTAAGTCCCAGCAGGCGCGTCTGGTGGAATGGCGAGTGTGTGCGCGTCGACGATGAACTCGCCGGGCAGCCAGCCGGTGGTAGGGCGCGCCCATCCGGCGGGCACGCCGTCGGATTGGGCTACCAGGTTGCCCTCGGCGTCGAGCAGGTGCAGGAAGACGCGGTAGGATGTGGTGGGCGTCTCCTCCGCGTGCCAGACC
>CAZWPV010000578.1:0-2113 GCA_964635485.1 uncultured Anaerolineales bacterium | reverse complement strand
GATTGTGCCAATTGGCGTGTACCGCGTTCGGATCTAGCGAATCGTGATCTTGCTCCGTTTGACCAAACATGGAAGTTGATGTATCCTAATCCTACCTCGAAGGAAAGGCGGGAGCAGGCGATCCGGCAATGGGTTCCTGTTCTCGTCTTTCATTGTGGCAGGCGATCTCACCCAGAGTTGGCTCGATCTTGCTATCCCGTATAGTCATTTGCACACCGGCTCTATCATACACCTTTTGCTCGTCCAAGCCAAACTCTGCGATCATCTGCTCGTACTCCTCCACCAGGTAACGTGGTCGCTGAATAGCGAAGGTGGTTTCGTCGATGGACATCCCGCGCTGGACGGTGGCGAAGTAGACGCGGGCAAAATCGAGGACGTAGTTGTCGACAGCTTCGGGGGAGTGGCAGGTTTCGCGGGCGATGACGGGTGTCAGCTTGCCTTCCAGATAGGCTTTGCGGCAGATGATGCGTTTGTGGGTCACGGTGCGGCCCATATCGTGGACGTTGCCGCGGCGCGGGACGATGTCGCCGGTCTCGGCTTCGTATTCCCGGATGATCCTGGCGACGCGGCTGTAGCTGCGTTGGAAGAGAAGACCCAGGTCGGTGCAGGTGAGCACGCCACCTTGGGAGTAGGCGTCGAAGGCGGCGCGGACGATGGCCTGCTTGAGCAACTGATACCGCTCGGCGTTGTTGCGTAGCTCATCGACGTCATCCTGATTGACGATGGTGACGATGACGGGCACCTGGCGGGTGCGCCACATGGGCTTGCGATAGACGGGCCGCTCGTCGACGGCGACGGCAGGCCAGACGACCTGGCCTGGCTTGAGCTTGCCGTGGAAGAAGCGGTAGGAATCGACGATCTCCAGCAATTTGTCGACCAGCGTCCACACGACCCAAGAACCTCCCAGGCGTGGGAATTCACGCCTGATGAAGCTGTGCAGGGTGCTGCGCAGCGATTTAGCCGCCTGGGGGCGATATTGGAGCACGCGGTAGTGTTCTTTGAACTTGCTCATCGCCCCATTCCCCCCTTTTTTACCTCGCTGGGCTCGCATTCATCCTCCAGTTGGCTGGGACGGAAGCCCCGTCGCTTGATCGTGGCGATAATCTCCTCGATGCGCTCCTGATACTCCGGGGTGTTGTATCGTTCGTACAGCTCTTGATAGGCCCGCACCAGGGAGGGGGAGATCTGCATCAGGAAGGCGATCTCGTCCACGGAGTGGCCGTCGCGGGTATGGGCCACGACGAGAGTGAAGGTGACGATGTAGTTGGCAATGGAGGAAAGGGAGTGATGAATACGCTGGCCAATGCGGGTGAAGGTGTAGCGTTTGAGGTACAGCTCCACCGCCTGAACGCGATGCGTGATGGCCCGGCCGATATCTTGCTGCTGAGAACGCAAGGGCACGATGATGCCTTCTTCAGTCAACGCCTGCAAATCCCGGCTGATGGTACGCAGGCCGCAGTTGAAGATGCGGAAGGCGAAATCCTCGGCGGTGAGGAGAGCTCCTTGGTCCAGAGCCTCTTGGGCCGTACGCGCGATCTGCTGTCGGCGCAGGGCAGTGATCCCCTTCTTTTGTTTCTGTGCCACGCGGAACTTGTAGTCTTCTTCTCCTGCGTAGAGGGTCAGGATCACGGGCACCATCTTGCATCGCGACAGGGGTCTGTGAGGTGGTTCGTCAGCCGAGACGGCCGTCAGGGCCAGTTGACCGGCCTGGATGGCTTCGGGGCGAGACAGCCAGGGGAAGTAGACCTCCTTGATCAGATCGGTCAGTGCCTGGGCCTCGAAGAGGGAGCATCCTAGCCCTTCTTGAGCGCGCGCGATGAAGACTTGATCGAGTGTCTTTACCGTCAATCTATCCAGTTGTTCACGTGCTGTTTGTCGTATCATTTGGCAGCCTCCTGTTTGAGTGAGGATTTCTCCTCATCTTACAGGTACCTGCCAATTGGCACAACTAGAGTTCAGCCGCCAGGCGGGTTTGCAGTGTGCATTTCTGTCAGAACCACCTACGGTGACGAAACCAGTTTCGAAATCGAGCCGCGATAGCCTGGTCGGCTGCAACCTGTGTGTGCGACCCGTTCCTCCGAAACCGCCATCACAAGCGGCGGGGGATGGAGGG
>CAZWPV010000577.1:0-2118 GCA_964635485.1 uncultured Anaerolineales bacterium | reverse complement strand
CCCGGCGTGCATCAAGGGCAAGCGCGCCTGCCCGCCGGAGGACGTGGGCGGCGTGTGGGGCTACGAGGGGTTCCTGGAGGCCATCGGTGACCCCGACCACTCCGAGCACGAGGACTACCTGGAGTGGATCGGCGGCGAGTTCGACCCGGGGGAATTCGATCTGGCGGAGACGAACGAGATACTGCGGGAGTTGGGATGAGACGTCTCTGTAAAAGGCGGAGGAGCAAAGACGTGGACAGGAAAGGTAAAAGCGCCCAGGGCGGGACGACATGGCATTGATAAAAGTGGTCGAATCCATGGGCAGCGCCGACGTCTTGGTCTGTGAGGTCCAATCCGACCACACGGCCGACCTGCTCGTCTACGTGGTCGAGAGCAAAGCAGCGGCGATGGGGGACGCACTGTGGTGTTACGTCGAATCCACCTCTGAGGCGACCTCCAAGGTGTGCTTTATCGATTCGCCAGGCAGCGCGCACCTGCTGGTGCATTTCGTGCGGTCGCGCATGGCGGCGGGGTGGCGGACGGCGCTTCATCCTTTGGATGGCGCTCTGTAGACGCAGGGCCGGGCGACGACGACGCCTACCGGCTTCCGATGGGGCCACCGGAGGGGCGGGCAAGTACATCGAGATCGGCGGGTTCGTGCCGGACGAGGGACCGGAGGATCTGAAGCAGGCCACGCGGGTGAACCTGGCACACTACAGGGAGCAGTGTGCCAACGAATAGGGACCAGAGGTTGCGTCACAGCCAGACCGTGCTAGAATACAAGCATCCGTAGAACGAGAGGAATAACGATGAATTGGCAAGACCGAATTGTCATCGATCCAGACATCCTGACAGGGAAACCCGTTGTAAAAGGCACACGCCTTGCTGTGGAATTCATCATCGACCTTATGGCCCAGGGCTGGACCGAAGCAGATATCTTGCGCAACTACCCAGGACTAACGCCGGAGGATATCCAAGCCTGCCTGGCCTATACCAGTACCGTGTTAAAAGCCGAAAAAGTTTACACGTTCGCAGTAGCCGAGGCATGAAGCCATGCGCATCCTGGCGGACGAGAATTTTCCCGGTGATGCCGTGGCAGCTTTGCGAGAACGAGGTTACGACGTGGCTTGGGTGCAGTCAGACGCACCTGGTATCAGCGATGAAGAGGTTCTCTCGCGCGCTCAAGCCGAAGGGCGTATCCTCGTCACCTTTGATAAGGACTTTGGAGAGTTAGCATTTCGATTTGGGCTACCCGCCTCAAATGGAATCATCCTCTTTCGGATTTCGATGCCTTCACCGTCACAAGTCGCGCGAGTCGCCGTGGCAGCACTTGAGAGTCGCACAGACTGGACAGGGCACTTTGCTGTCATCGAAGACGACCGGATTCGCATGACTCCTCTTCCCACGTAGTCATTAGCCGACCTATGCACAAGTAAAAAGCCCGGCACCGAGCCGGGCCGTCTGCTTGTCTGGCGACTGGACGCGCTAAAGCGACGCCGCCAGGACCGCCTCCGCCGCGTCCAACCGCGCCAGCACCTCCTCGCGGCCCAGGAACTCGAACGAGCCGAACAGCGGCGGCGAGACCGGCTGGTTCGTCGTCGCCCAGCGCAGGATGCCGAACAGCGCCCCGGCCTTGACGCCCAACGTATCCGCCAGGTCACGCAGCGGCTGCTGCATCGCCTCGGCCTCGAACGGGTCGACGGATGCAAGCAGGGCGCGCCCCCGGCGCAGCGCCTCCAGGCTCTCCTGCGGCGTCATCTTCTTTCCCACCAGGTTCTCGGCCGCAGGCGTCTCGATCTCGCGCAGCAGTGGCGTCGTCCACTCGACGATCTCCTCCAGCCGCTTCAGCCGCTCCTGGACGATGGGCACCAGTTGCCGCAGCCGCGCCCGCATCTTCTCCGGGCACGGGTCGTCTACCAGGCCAGCCCTCTGCCAGAAGGGCATCAGCCGTTCCAGCAATTCAAGCTCCGACAGGTTGCGGATATAGATGCCGTTCATCCAGTCCAGCTTTTTGTAGGAAAAGACCGCCGGCGCACGGTTGACGCGGAATAAATCAAAGCGCTCGATCAGCTCCTCGCGGCCGAAAATCTCCTGCTCGTCCCCCTCCCCCGGCGCCCACCCCAGGAAGGCCAGGAAGTT
>CAZWPV010000576.1:0-2121 GCA_964635485.1 uncultured Anaerolineales bacterium | reverse complement strand
ATATTGATGCCGAGCAACTCTGCCAACTCCACCTCCGTCTCCTTCTCAAAGCGCATCAGCGCCCGGCAGCGGCAGATGGCCCACTGCCACTCGATCGAACCGGCCCGGTGCAGCGCTTCCAGCAGACTGTACCACTCGCCGCCGTGATCGACCGCACACTCCCACACCAGCGCCACGTCGAGGTCGGTGTCCTCGGGATCGGAGGGGCGCAGCAGCCAGCCAGGCGCAGCATCCAGGGCACGGAACTTGGCGCATCCATCGGGATCGCCACCGGCGTAGGCCGCGTCGGCCGCGTCGAGCAGCGCCAACAGCGCCTCGGCCGCCTGGCGAAGCACCGCCCGTGCGCGAGGCACGTCGCGGGTCAGTAGAAGATACTGTGCGGGCAGCACCTCCCCCGTCGCCGGGACGCAGGCCCGCAGCTCGGGGCACAAGCCGGAGGCGATGGCGCCGTCGAGCAAGGTTTCGAGATGGCGAGCGGTGGCAAGGTCAACCATCTATCCGCTCGTAATAGCTAAAGCTCTTGCTAGAGCGCTTCAGACGGTACGGCAGGACCGTGTGATGCAGTACCCGCTCACGTCCCGTGCGAATGGATTTACCGCTGTAGACGCTGGCCTTCTCAAACGTCAAGCTGGTGTCGCAGTCGTCAAGTTGTTGGACGATGCCATCGGCCGGGAAGGAATCGGTCGAGCCACTGATGGTGATGAAATCGCCGGGAAGCGTCTCGGCGAAAGTTGGCGGGGCCAGCAGCTGAACGAAGCCCCCGCGTTTTCCCAGATAGTTGATCTGGAGTAGCCAGTCCACCAGTTGGCGTTCTTCCCTGGAAACCTCGCCCAACGCCAATCCCAACGGGCCGCCCAGGTAGACGTACTCCCGGTAGCAGATGGTCTTGCCAAGGGGACCGGCATGTTGTGAGCCCGGCGGAGGCGGTGTGCGATTGGGCTTGAGGATACGGGTAAACAGATTCGTCACTACCGCATGCTCCGGCAGGCGCAGCGCCACCACCAAGTCCCGCACCTGAGGCCACGTCTCTTCGGCAACGACTACGCCGGAGGTGCGACAGGCCGCGTCCAAGATCGCCATCTTGACCGCGTAGGGCGTGGGGACGAGGAGGCTCTTGCCACCCGATGAGGTGGCCCACGCTGGCTTCAAACTGAAGAGCGCGGTGGATTGATATTCTGCCAAAAGCCAGGCCACGTCACGCCTCCTGATAGGTCAAGGTATATGGCACGGTCGTCTCGATCACCTTTGCCATCACGTCGCTGAACTGGGCCAGCGAGTCGAAAGCGTGGAGATCGACTGCGCCAGGGCGCACCCGGTCCAACGCGGCCTTGACGCCCTCTATCTGCTCCCGGTAGTGGCTGTTGATCGGGCTGACTGTCGGTGCAGGCACGAGGCCACTGCTGAGGGAGATCGTTCCCGCCAGGTCGACGATGTGGGGGTTTTGCGTGGCGCGCATGGCTCCGTTGGGCTCGATGAAGGCATACAGCACGCTTTCCAGCAGTGCCCTGTAACGCGCGACGCGCTGGGACTCGTCTATGGCATAAACCTGGGTGATGTCGTTGAATCCGATGCGGGCCATCTCGAAATTGGCCACGATAGCGTAGACGCCACTGGACGCCGGCCGGTGAAAGATGGCCTGTCCCAGGTTAGCCTTGCGCTGTTCCTCTTCCTTCTCGGCATCCCGGGCCTCTTTACTGCGTTCGCTGGCATACTTGACGTGAAAGTAGCTGTCGGTGGTGGTCAGCTCAGGCAGGCCCACCACCCAGCCGAACTCGGCCACACTCTTGCGCGGCAGCGAGCGGTTGCCCGCGGTGATCAAGTTGCCGGCCATATCGTCTATCGCACAGCACTCCAGCATCAGGGTAATCGCCTCGGCATCCGACTTGCCAGCGATGGCCTGCTCGTAGTCAGCGTCGGCGCTGATGCGGTTGGCGTTGAACTCGCGGCAGGCGGCGCACAAGGGAACATCCTCCTCCTCGGAGAGCAGCCGGAAGAGATGCTCGACCTGGATGTGCTTCAGCATGTCGCCGCTGATGGCGTTGACGTTGTGCAGGCGCCCATCCTCCCCGACGATGTTCACCATGCGGGTGGTGATCTGGTTGCCCTCGCCCCCCTCGTTGT
>CAZWPV010000575.1:0-2126 GCA_964635485.1 uncultured Anaerolineales bacterium | reverse complement strand
GATTACCACTCACACCTGGGCACCCGGCGCGGCGGCATGGCGATGTGGAACAACAAAGGGTTCACGCGCTCCATTCACAGCATCGAGAACGCCCAGTTCCGCACGCGCTTTGAAGACGAGCTACAAAAGATGTCGGGGCCTATGGGAATCGGCTGCATCAGCGATACCGATAGCCAGCCCCTCATCGTCCGCTCCCACCTGGGCGACTATGCTATTGTGACAGTCGGGCGGATCAACAACGCCCGGCAACTGGTAAACGAAGCCTTCGACAGACACACAGCCCACTTTACAGAGCTAAGTGGCGGAGAGGTCAGCCCAACCGAACTGACCGCCACGCTGATTGCCCAGGAGAAGACGTTCGAAGATGGCATTCGCCGAGCACAAGAAGCCATCGACGGCTCGTGCTCTCTACTGCTCCTGACCTCTCGCGGCATATACGCTGCCCGCGATCGCTTCGGGCGAACGCCGCTGGCCATCGGGGAAAAGGACGGCGCTTACTGCGCTACCGTGGAGACGTGCGCGTTCCCCAACCTGGAGTATCGTCTGCTACGCCAATTAGGTCCAGGCGAGATCGTGCTGCTGACGCCAGACGGCGTCGAGCAGCGAGCAGCGCCAAAAGACACGCTGCATATCTGCGCGTTCCTGTGGGTCTATTACGGCTACCCATCCTCCAGTTACGAGGGAATCAACGTCGAGATGATGCGCTATCGCAGCGGCGCAGCGCTGGCCCGCAACGATAACGTCGCGGTCGATATAGTCGCCGGCATACCCGATTCCGGCATCGCCCACGCCATTGGCTACGCCAACGAGTCCAAGATCCCTTACACCCGCCCGTTTGTCAAGTACACGCCCACATGGCCGCGCAGCTTCACGCCCCACGAACAGGACATCCGCGACCTGGTGGCGCGGATGAAGCTGATTCCCATTCGCGATCTCATCCAGGGTAAACGCCTGCTTTTCTGCGAAGACTCGATCGTGCGCGGCACACAACTGCGCGAAACCATCCAGTGGCTGTACGAGGACGGCGCAAAAGAGGTGCACATGCGGACGGCATGCCCGCCACTGATCTATGGCTGCCGGTTCCTCAACTTTTCCCGGTCGCGATCCGAATTAGACCTCGCCGGGCGACAGGCTATCCAAGAGCTTGAAGGCGTCGACAACCCGCCAATCGCAGAATACGCCGACCCAGCCTCGGAGAAATATCACGCCATGGTTGACCGCATCCGGCACCGCCTGGCCCTCACGTCCCTGCAGTACCAGACACTGCCGGACATGCTCGGCGCGATCGGCTTGCCGAAGGAAAAAGTCTGCACCTATTGCTGGGATGGTGTGGGGTAAAAGTTAGAGACCCGGTTTTTGCGAAAAACCCCGGTCTCTCTACTTCTCGCGATTGAGGAGCATCATTTCCAACTCGTACAGAGCCTGGGCAGCCGGCCCATCCAAGCCGGCCCCCTCAAGCGCAGCCAGCGCCTGGGCGTGGTACTGCTGCGCCAGTTGATGCGTGTATTCGCGGCTGCCCGCTTGCTCCAGCAACTCTGTGGCGCGACGGATGTCAGAGGCCGAGAGTTCCTCCTGTCCCAGCAGCGCCCGCAGTTCCCCATCCCGCTCCAAGCCGTAGAGAATGGGTAACGACTTTTTGCGGCGGGCGATGTCGGCGCCGGCAGGCTTGCCGGTGAGCGCAGGATCGCCCCAGATGCCGAGAGTGTCATCCCGCATCTGGAAAGTCAGACCCAGGTTGCGGCCAAACTCGCGCAGGCGCTCGCATTGAACATCGGAGGCACCGGCGACGAGGGCTCCCATCTCACAGGAACAAGCTGCCAGCGCGGCAGTCTTGCCCTCGATCATCACCAGATAATCCTCGATTGAGACGTCGTCACGGCTCTCAAAGCCGATGTCGAGGTACTGGCCGCCGGTCAGGGCCAACTGGGTGACGTTGAAAAGACAACAGGCGGCCACGACTACCGAAGCAGGCACGCCTCGCTCAACCAGCAAAAGCAGAGACAGGTTAGACAACGCAAACATCGCATCCCCGACGTTGATTCCGTGCGCGTCCCCCCACAGTTTCCACACAGTAGGGCGGCTGCGGCGGGTTTCGTCCCGGTCCTCGATGTCGTCGTGGATGAGGG
>CAZWPV010000574.1:0-2129 GCA_964635485.1 uncultured Anaerolineales bacterium | reverse complement strand
AGGCCGACCACGATCACCACGCCGGCGCCGATGGCCGAGAGAATCAACCACACCAGCGCGACCCATCCCAAATACTCGCGCAGCGTCTCCCAGGCGCGGGCGATGCTCGCGCGCACGCCCAGCCTCTCGAGCACGCAGGCCCGGACGGCCAGCCGCTGCAACACGACGGTGGGGATGGAGAGCAGAAACGACGCGCACACGGCGGGCACCAGGCAGGTGAAGCCAAAACCCAGCGCGGCGAGCACGGCGACTATCTCGGACTGTCCCTGCCCGGCGATCAGGGGGCGGGCCAGGATCGTCGGCAGCATACCGGCCAGTAAAACCAGGCCCGCCGGCAGCCCCAGCAGCAGGCGGATGAAAAAGACCTGCCACAGATGGCGCTTGCCCGCCAGCCAGCCGCCTTTCAAAACGACAATGCCATAGTCCTCAGCCGCCCGCGTCTGGTGCACCAACCCCACGCGCCCCAGAGCGCCGAGCACCGACAATCCCACACCGACGACGAACCCCACCAGCGCGAGGATCGCCGCCGCCGTGGCAACGTGAGGGCCGTTCAAAAAGTCGACGATGGGCTGCTGTAAGTCCGGGGGCAGCTCCTGCATCGCCGGTTCCCATTGGCCGCCGCCCAAGCCGAGGCGCGTGCCCACCATCCCCAGGCTCACCAAGAAGCCAAAGGCCCACAACCGCCTGTGCTCCCAGGTGATCCGCCACGCGCGGCGCAGGACGTATCCGAGTTCCATACCGCTACTCCCACTCGATGGTCGCCGGAGGCTTGGAGGTGATGTCGTACACCACCCGGTTGACGCCCACCACCTCGTTGACGATGCGGTTGCTGATGCGGGCCAGGAGGTCGTGATCCAATCGCGCCCAGTCGGCGGTCATAAAGTCCTCCGTCGTGACGGCGCGGATGGCGACGACGTTCTGGTACGTCCGCTCATCCCCCATCACGCCGACGCTGTGAATCGGCAGCAGCACGGCGAGCGCCTGCTGCGTCTCGCCGCGCAGCGCACCGACGGCGTGCAGCTCCTCCAGCAGGATGGCGTCGGCGGCGCGCAGCGTCTCCAGCCGCTCCCAGGTGACCGCGCCGAGGATGCGCACCGCCAGTCCCGGCCCGGGGAAAGGCTGCCGCCACACGATTCCCTCCGGCAGGCCCAGCGCCTCCCCCACCGCCCGCGCCTCGTCCTTGAAGAGATAGCGCAGCGGCTCGACCAGCTCGAACTGCATGTCCTCCGGCAGGCCGCCCACGTTGTGATGCGTCTTGATGCGCGCCGCCGTCTGGCGCTCGGGGCCGCGGCTTTCGATCACGTCGGGGTAGAGCGTGCCTTGGGCGAGAAAACGCGCGCTCCCTGCGCCCTCGCCCAGCTTGGCCGCTTGCTGCTCGAATATGCGGATGAAACGCTCACCGATGATGCGCCGCTTCTGCTCCGGGTCCGTGACGCCGTCGAGCGCGCTCAGGAACTCTTCCGTCGCGTCCACCGGCACCAATCGCATGCCCCGGTCGCGGAACGTGTGCACCACCCGGTCCGGTTCGCCCCTGCGCATCAGCCCGTGGTTGACAAAGATGCAGGTCAGTTGGTCACCCACGGCGCGGTGCACCAGCGTCGCCGCCACGGCGGAATCGACCCCCCCGCTGAGCCCGCACACCACGCGGCCCGCTCCCGCCTGCTCGCGGATCGCCGCCACCGCCTGCTCGATGAAGGCGCCCGGCGTCCAATCGGGCGCACAGCCGCACACCTCGATGGCGAAATTGCGCAGGATGTCCGCCCCCCGCTCGGTGTGCACCACCTCCGGGTGAAACTGCAGGCCGTAGAACCCCCGGTCGAGATTCCCCATCGCCGCCACGGGAGAGTTGGCGCTGAGGGCCAGCACCTCGAAGCCAGGCGGCGGGGTGGCGATGGAATCGCCGTGAGACATCCAGACGTTGAGATTCGAGATTTGAGACCTGTCCTGAGCGCGAACCGAAGGTTCGGCGTCGAAGGATTTGAGATTTTCAAACAGGGGGTTTTCCGGGCCGACGAACTGGATTTGCGCCGGGCCGTATTCCCGTTTTTCGGCGCGGGCCACGTGGCCGCCCAGGTGATGAGCCAGCAACTGCATCCCGTAGCAGATGCCCAGCACCGGCACGCCCTGCT
>CAZWPV010000573.1:0-2132 GCA_964635485.1 uncultured Anaerolineales bacterium | reverse complement strand
GCCGTCCGCTCTTGCACCCGCCGCTCCACCTCCACATACGCCTGTTCCAACGCTCGCTCCGCTTCCTCTCGCGCTTTGAGCAGCAACGAGTCTTGTAGCACACCGCTGATTTGCCTGGCCAGGATGCCATAGAAGCTTCCTTCTTGCAATCCCTCAAGGATGATAAAACCGAACTGGTTTTCTTTAAAGCTGAGCGAACTCAGCACCCAGATGTAGCGTCTTTCTCGCGGAAACAATTCGTCGGGAACAAGGTGGCAGGTAGGGAAGCGCCACCCATCGGCATCCAACTCGACTTGCTGCCCTCTGTCGCAAGCCAGCTTCAATCTGGACCACTCAGCAGGACGCTCCTGTCCGTCAAAAAAGGAGAGGTAAAAGGTCGACAAGTCCAATTGAGGAAGCCTTCGACTGACCACGTCGAGAAGATGCTCTTCCTCGACCGTCACAACCAAATCACTACTAAGATAGCTCAACACTTGATCCTGTCGCAATCTCTCTACTTCCCGAAGTGCCAAATCCCCTTGGACTATCTTGCCGATTGCCACGCGTCCTTGACCAAAGATGGCCTCGGCTCGGGACAAGTCCGTGACATTCGTCAAGTACGGCAATACATAACGGCGTATCACAGATATTGCCTCCTGCCAACCATCCGCCTGGTCGCTCACCACAGCCGCCCGTTGCAGCACATCATCCAACACCAAAAGGAATGGGCTTGGCGAAGCCGGCCTGCTCGCCACCTCACCGGACGCCATCTCCTCCAGGAAAGCATCCAGGAGCTGGTCCGCCCATTCGGAAGAGGGCAATGACAATCCTTCCACGGCTTGCGCCATCTCGGAGAGAATCGCCTCTCGCTGCGCGGCTACGGCCTCCGGCAAGGGTTTCCTCTCTCTCTTCAGCGGTCTCACTGCGGCTTGCGCAACGACTGGGTCGGAACAACCGCAAGACTGACGCACAACCAGTTTCGTAGACAGCATCGTCTGATCGGGCACTTGCTCACCTGCCAGCAGCTTTAGCAACACCTCCATGCTTGCCCGTCCCAGTCTGTGTATCGGTTGCCGCACGGTGGTCAGCGCGGGGCGAGAAGCTATCGCCTCTCTCGTATCATCGAACCCCCCCAAGGCGACGTCCCCTGGCACACGTATCCCCCGCTTCTCAAGCACCTCTAGCGCACCGAATGCCATCCAATCGTTGGCAGCCACCACGGCGTCGAATTCAACCTTGCGCTCGTCGAGCAATAGACGCATTGCATCTATACCTGTTTCGTATAGAAAAGCGCCTGGCGCGACGAGGTTGGGATCAAGGGGCAAGTTGTGCTCGGCAAGCACATCGGCGTAGATGCGATACCTCAGTGCTGCCTCTGCGTTGTTCTCAGGCCCGCAAATGAAAGCAATGCGCCGGAATCCGTGGACCTCGATAAAGTGAGTGACAAGGTCTCGCATTCCTACCTCATTGTCCACGGCTACGCAGGGAAGGCCTGGTGTTTGAGTGACGCCGACCATAGGCAAAGGACGATAGCAGTCAACGAAATGCCGAAACTCCTCAACAGTGATAAAGTTGCTTATTGTGCCACAGATGATGAGGCCGTCAACTCTTTCGCCGGAGATCAAGTCGTAGAGGATGTTGCGCTGTGCATCGAAATCGTATGCGGACGCACGCAAGAGTCCGCCTGCATAGAAAATCAAATTGACGTCAAATTCTGACGCCGCAGCAGCGAGTCCCACCCACAGGGCATTATTATATGGCGTCCCAGCTTCGGACAGCACTCCGACGGTTGGACGTGAATCCCGTGGTCTGGCTCCACTCATCTTGCGTTCGCTCTGCTGATTACCCATGTGACACCTCCCGTATGAAGGATAGACAGTACCTTTAAATAAGTGCTCTGCCGATCTAGCCTGTATTCCTGGTCGGCATACGTGTTTGCAGCGCGTGTGGCGTTCCCAATGCCGCCCTCAGACCAGTTCGCAAATCGCGCAAGGTCTCGATCCCGCTCCAGTCGATGCCCAGGTCTACAATCGTCTCGGCCACTGCCTCCGAGATGCCGGTGATGATCGTCCGCGCGCCCTTCAGCCGCGCCGCCTGCACCGTCTTGTTCAGGTATGCCGCCACCCCGCTATCTACGATCGGCACACCGGTGA
>CAZWPV010000572.1:0-2139 GCA_964635485.1 uncultured Anaerolineales bacterium | reverse complement strand
ACGACACGATCTTCCCTCGCGCCCGCGATATTCGCGCCGCGACGTCCGCGCTCGAGCGTCAGCCACCTCCCAACGCCACAAGTCAATTATAATGGAAAAACCCGCGCCCGGTGTTGCATTTCCTGTTGCAATCCCCTGCCGCCCCGCAGCGCCGCGCGTCCCTATCGGCCCGGGTGGCGGCCGATTTCTCCCCCCTCCAACTCCCCCCAGCGGGGGGGATTGAGGGGGGGGAGAGATGCCTGAATCGGAAAAGATGCGAAATACAGCCTGGTGCCCCCAAGGAAAAAACACACCCCTCTCCATTTCCTCACTTTTTGACAAACCCCGTCGATGGTGCTATCATACGTGCCATTGCGTGGAGTGACCCAATGCGCCTCTTGAACCAGTTGCGTCCCATTAACCTGGTGTTGCTCAGCATCATCGCTCTGTCGATGATGTGTTACTGTGCTGGTTTTGCAACACTGGCGTTTGCGCCGCCGCGTGAACAGCCGACGCCCGTGCCCACCACCGTGCCCACCGAGGAGCCCTCCCCCACGTCCACCGAGGAGCCGGCGCAGCCGACGGACACGCTGGAGCCGGTGCCCACCCAGTGGTTCCCGCCCACGCAGACGAACACGCCCGCGCCGACCTCGACCGGGACGGTGACGCCGACGCCCACGCCAACCATCACCCCCACGCCGACGGACACCCCCACGCCAACAGATACACCCACGCCGACGAACACGCCAACGGCGACCCAGACGCCCGTGCCGACGGAGCCGACCGACACGCCCACGCCGACGAATACACCGACCGACACGCCCACGCCGACGGATACGCCGACGAATACGCCGACAGACACACCCACGCCAACGGAACCGACCGACACGCCCACGCCGACGAATACACCGACGTTCACGCCGACGCCAGAGTGAGCAGCCTGCGGCGACTAACAAGGAGCCTCGTGTGGAAGCCATCCCCCTGCTGAAACAACTCTCGGAAGCCGAAGGCATCACGGGCTTTGAGGAGCCTGTGTGCGAGCTGCTGCGCCAGACCTGGAGCCCTTTTGTGGACGAGATGCGGGTGGGAAAGCTGGGCAGCCTGATCGCCCTCAAGAAGGGCGGCTCCGTCAAAGACCCCCACCCCAAGCTGATGCTGGCGGCCCACATGGACGAGATCGGCCTGCGGGTAACGGGCATCGAAGACGGCTTCCTGCGCGTCACCCGCGTCGGCGGGACGGACCGCCGCGTGCTGCTGGGGAACGAGGTCATCGTCCACGCGACGCGCGCGTCGCGCGGGGGACGCGATCTGCCCGGCATCGTCGCCACGCGCCCGCCCCACGTCTTGCCCAAGGCGGAGCGGAAAAAGACCGTGGGCTGGGACAAGATTTTCGTGGACGTGGGGCTGCCTCCAAAGGAGGTCGAGCGGCTGGTCTCTATCGGCGACTTGATCTCTATCCGGCGCGAGGTGGCGGAGCTAAAGAACCGCCGTCTGGCGGGCAAGGCCTTCGACGACCGGGCCTGCGTGGCCATCGTCACGCTGGCATTGGAGCAACTTGCCGAGATACGCCACGATTGGGACGTCTTTGCCGTGGCGACGGTGCAGGAAGAGATCGGATTGAAAGGCGCGATCGCCGCCGCCTACGGCGTCGCGCCCGATATGGCCATCGCATTGGACGTGACGTTCGGCAAGCACCCGGGCGTCTCCGATGCGGACACCGTGCTGTTGGGTGAAGGGCCTGCCATCGCGATCGGCCCGAATTTCCACCCCGGCGTCGTGGCGCGCCTCAAGGAGGTGGCCGAGGCGCACGAGGTTCCGTACCAACTCGATCCCATACCGGGGCGTTCGGGCACCGACGCCTGGGCGATCCAGGTCACCCGCGAGGGGGTGCCCACGGGCCTCGTCTCCCTCCCCCTGCGCTACATGCACCAGCCGGTGGAGACGCTGGACGTGCTGGACGTCGAGCGCGCCGCGCGGCTGCTGGCGGCCTTTATCGGGGGGTTGGAGGCGGATTTCCTGGAAAAGCTGGCCTCGAGCTACACTGAGACACGCAAAGGATGACTATGAAAGCGACCAAGACGTTGCCTTCGAACTATGCGCAGCGCGGCACGCTTGATTTCTCCGGGAATAAGGTGGCCTTGATCGCCGTCAACGTGATCA
>CAZWPV010000571.1:0-2144 GCA_964635485.1 uncultured Anaerolineales bacterium | reverse complement strand
CTCGGCCAAGATGATGGGCTTTGACCCGCTCAGTATCGATTACATCCGCCTGGCGCACGAGCGCGGCCTGGGTGTGGGTGACGTGCGCGAGATCGAGGTCGTGGGCGACGATGTGTCGGGCGAGAGCTGGGGTTTCGAGGTGGGGTACAACTTTCACCGCTTCCTGGCCTGGATGGCCTGGTATGGACCTACAAAGTTCCTGCAAAAGCTCGTCCTGCGCACGCCGCTGGTGGCCATCCCTATATTTATCTCCGAGTTTAACCACGACTACGTCCACTGGCCACTCAAAGAGAAGCATATCTACGAGGATTGGCTGGCCAACACACCCTGGGGCCAGATGTTCCAGGAGTATCAGGAGAAGGGGTATCTGGCAGAATAGCTGGGTACAAGAAAAAGCCCCGGCATAAGCGCCGGGGCTTTTGGTTTCCAATCGCGCACGATGCCTAATCGCGCGCGTCTAGCTTTTTCGCTACCACCCACAGGAATGTGACCGGGTATCTTCTCAATAAATCGGGGCAGACGTAGGGCGGTTTTGCTAGCCGCCGCCTGGTCGGATAACAAATCCGACCTACATTCGCCATTTTCCCCCGGATATTGAGAAGATACGTGACCGGCTCGCCGAATTCCTCGGCGGTTTCCTCTCGTGCACTATCTCAATCTTGCTCGGTTTTCAACAATTCCTCACACGCCGCCTGCGCAGCCGCCTGTTCCGCAGTTTGCTTGCTGTGCCCGCTGCCGCGTCCGGCGACCTCTTTGCGCAGCAGCACCTCCGCATCAAAAACCTTGGCGTGATCGGGTCCCCTTTCACTGACGATGCGGTAGTGCGGCGTGACGCCCTTCTCTGCCTGGCTCCACTCCTGGAGGCGGCTCTTGGCGTCCTGGTCGGCTTTACAGGCCAGCGTCTCTTTGGCTGCGGGGCCGACAAGCGGCTCGACGAAGGCTTCGACGGCTTCGAGCCCGCCGTCGAGGTACAGCGCCCCCACGACGGCCTCGAAGGCGTCGCACAGATTGGCGATTCGCTCTCGCCCACCTGCCTCCTCCTCTCCCTTGCCCAGCCGCAGCGCTGCACCGATCCCCGCCTGCTTGGCAAACTGTGCCAGGGTTTCTGTGCGCACCAGTGCAGCCCGCAGTCGCGTCATATACCCTTCGTCAAAGTCAGGGTAGGTGTCAAACACCCACGACCCGATCACAAAATCGAGCGTCGCGTCGCCTAGGAACTCGAGCCGCTGGTTGTCGCAGACTTCTTCCTCTGGATGTTCGTTCATGTAGGAGGGGTGGGTGATAGCGCGGAGCAAAAGCTTACGGTCGTTGAAACGGTGCCCCAGTGCCTGTTGCAGAACTTGCAGATTCTCGGTCGTCTCTGTTTCTCCCATACTCAATCACTCGCTTCTCAGATTTGCTTGTAGCCATGCATACATCAGCACGCCGCCGGCCACTGCCACGTTAAGCGACTCCGCCTTGCCCACGATGGGCAGCCTGACCCAGTTCTCGATGTGTGCCTCCACGTCTTCCGAGAGCCCGCGTGCCTCGTTCCCCAGGATCAGGGCTACACCACCTTGCCACAGTCCCTGCCCCCAGGCTTCTCCTTGGCGCGCGTCTGCTCCCACCGGCCGCAACCCTCGGCCGCGCAGCCGGTTGAAGAGCGCCGGGACGTCCTCGGTCCGCGCCAGCGGTACGTTGAACAGCGATCCCATGCTGCCGCGCACGGTCTTGGGGTCGAAGGGATCGACGCACGGCTCGATCAGGATGGCGGCTGCTGCCCCGACGGCGTCGGCAGTGCGGATGAGCGTTCCCACGTTGCCGGGGTCTTGCAGCCGGTCGAGCACGATGACCAGGTCGTGTCCACCCAGCCGGAGTTCCTCGAGTGGCGTCTCGAAAAGGGCAAAGGTCGCCGCGATGCCCTGCGGGGCGTCTCGCTCCGACAGCGACTGCATCACGTGCTCCGATACGGCTACCAAGTCTGCATCGGTCTGGCGAAAACGTTCCAGCAGCGCTGGCGCCTCGGTGCCTGCGAACAGCTCTTTGCAGTAAAAAACTTCGATGGGGCGTGCATCGGCATCCAGTGCCATGTGCAAGATTTGCAGCCCTTCGGCCAGGAAGCGGCCCTGTTGCTGCCGGTGCTTGCGCTGGTCGAGCTTGCGGGC
>CAZWPV010000570.1:0-2146 GCA_964635485.1 uncultured Anaerolineales bacterium | reverse complement strand
GCGGGCGCGGACGGTGTAGGTGCCCGCGGGCAGGGTGAAGGTATAGGCGCTGGCGGTGGTCTCCCGCGGCGTGTCCAACACGGTGACGGTGGCGGTGAGCGGCTGGCCGGTGTCGGCGTCGGTGACGTGGCCTTGCAGCGTGCCGGTGGGCAGGGCGGCGAGGGAGATGTTCACCACGCTCGTCGTATCGGTCGTCACGACGGCACCCCAGACTGTGGCCGGTTCGTAGCCAAAGGCCGAGGCGGTCAGGTCGTAGGTGGAGGGGGCCAGCGCCAGCGTGTAGCGGCCATCTTCGCCGGTGATCGTCGTGCCGCCACCTCCGCCGGCGTGGGGCGCGGCAGAAACCTGCGCCCCGACGATGGGCGCGCCGTTTCCCGCCTGCGTCACTGTCCCGGTGATAAAGCCGGGATGGGCCAGCGAGGCCACGGCGGCAAAGGCGTCGACCCGGCCCCAGCCGGTGTCGTTGTTGGGAACGGGATCGCCCAGGGGGACGGCGGTGCTGGTGATGATGTGCGCCATGCGGGTGATGCTCAGCGTGGGGCTGACCGAGCGCAGCAGGGCGGCGACGCCGGTGACGTGTGGGGCGGCCATCGATGTGCCCTGCTTCAGCCCGTACCCCCCGCCGGGTACGCTGGAGCGCACGCGGATGCCGGGCGCGGCCACGTGTGGGCGCACCTCTCCCCAGAGGGAGGGGCCACGGCTGGAGAAGCTGGTCACCAAGTCGTACTCGTCGGTCGCGCCGACGGCAAAGGCCTCCGGCAGGGAGGCGGGTGAGCCGACTGTTCCTACGCCGGGGCCGTTGTTCCCGTTGGAAAAGACGACCAGGACGCCTACCGCCCGCAGCGCCCGCAGGTCGGACTGGAAGGTGATCAGGTAGCCGTTGTCGTTGCCCCAGGAGCAGTTGATCACGTCGGGGGCCAGCGCCGGGTTACCGCCGGGAGCCAGCAGCCACTGGAACCCGGCGTGAATCCAGGAATCGTAAGCCCCTCCAGCGTTGTTAAAGGCCTTGACTGCAATCCACTGCACTCCCGGCGCGACGCCGATGCCGCCCTGCCCGGCGATGGTGCCCATCGTGTGGGTGCCGTGACCGTGGTCGTCCACCGGGTAAATCGCACCCAGGCCGATAGCATCGTACCAGTTGTAGGCGTGGTTGGCCGGGCCGTGCGGGTTGTAACCCCGGTAGTTGGCCTCGAGTGCCGGGTGGAGCCAGTCCACACCCGTATCCATCCCCGCCACGACCACGCCGGTGCCGGAGATGTGGAGGGAGGCCCACACCTCGTCGGCGCGGATTTTTGATATACCCCACTCGATGGATTGCAGATCGTGGACCTGTCCCGAGCGGAGCCGAGGGATTGCAGATTGTGGGGTTTGTGATTTGCGACTTGAAATTTCCTCCGCGATCCACTGGCGGTATTGATCCGAGTGAATGGAGGCGACCTCGGGGTAGGTGGCGATTTCGTAGATCACGGGTGGTTTGGCGCGCACGGCGATGGCGTTGATGATCCAGAGTTGGGCGTACTGCTGAACGGTGCCGGCGGCTTGGGCCTCCTCCAGGTAGGCCAGCAGCGATTCCTGAGATTGGGATGCCGTGGCCTGCAGCGCCGAGACGACGTGGGCGCGGACCTCTTCCGCGCTCGACGCTTCGCCGGCCGCTGCGTCGAGATCGGCTTGGTCGCGCAGATAGACGATGACGGAGATGTACTCTTCGAAGTACCCATCCAGTTCCATCCCCGCCAACGCCCGCAGCAGATCCGGCTCGATGGGGCTGCGTTTCGCCGGCGGCGTTGGCGAGGGGGATGCCTGTCCGGCGGTCGCGCTGGCGCATATCGCCAGCAGGGCGAGCGCGAGGACAAGCGGTGCAAAAAACCAGACGGCTTTTTTGGTATGTGGCATGGCGATCCTTCCGTTGGCGCGCTCGCCTAAGAGGGCGACCGGTAGTAAAATTATACCAGCCACTGATAATAGCGGCAATTTTGGGCAGAAGGCCGAAATTGCCAGACAATTCCAGAGAACTGTATGTAATAACACGGAGGTGCCACATGTTGACGGAAAAATTGTCGCGGGTGTCCATCGCCCATCTGCCCACGCCACTGGAGCCGCTGCCGCGCCTCACGGCGCAACTGGGCGGGCCGGAGCTGTGGATCAA
>CAZWPV010000569.1:0-2150 GCA_964635485.1 uncultured Anaerolineales bacterium | reverse complement strand
GCTGGACGAACCTCTGGGCGCGCTCGACCGCAACCTGCGCCAGCGGCTGCTGGACGAACTGCCCCAGATCCTCCACCGGGCCGGCGCAACCGCCATCACCGTGACCCACGACCAGGAGGAAGCTTTTGCCATCGCCGACCGGGTGGTGCTGCTGCGCGACGGGCGCGTGGTTCAGATCGGCGCGCCAAGCGAGGTCTACCGTCAACCAGCTTCGGCGTGGGTCGCGCGGTTCCTGGGGTTGACCAACTTGCTGGATGCCGAGATCGTGGGAGATAAGGTAAAGACAAAGATTGGAGAACTAGAGATTGGAGATCGGAGATCGGAGATTAACAGCACGCAATCTCTAATCTCTAATCTCCGACTACTCATCCGCCCAGAAGCAGCGCGACTTGGCGATGGCCCCAACACCGTGCGCAGTGTGGTGACGGAGCGCTCGTTTCGAGGTGAGCGCTACCGGCTGGGCGTGCGCCACGCGAGCGGAATCGAGCTGGCCTTCAACGTGCCGGCCAACGTCGACCTGCCGGCCTGCGGCGAGCACATCACCCTCTCCCTCGATCCGCAGGCACTGACCATACTCCCCGCAGAAGAAAACACAGACTGACTCCTCGTTTGTGCAAGCGCCGCCGTTGGGCTATAATCTACACAACCCACCACGGAGGTGACACAATGAGTGAACTCGAATCGACCGAGAACGGCCTGCAAGCCTTTGAAACCCTGGGCCAGTTCCTGACAGAGGATGACTGGTATCCACAGCAACTCGAGGGCAAGACCATCTACCGTATGGGCTTTTCCGGCAATAACGGGCAGTTTACGTGCTTTGCCCAGGTCCGCACAGACCTGGAGCAGTTCCTGTTCTACGCCATCGCGCCGGTCAAGGTGCCGGAGGAGCTGCGCCTGGCCGTGGCCGAGTTCGTCACCCGTGCCAACTACGGCCTGCGCATCGGCAACATGGAGATGGACTTTCGCGACGGGGAGGTGCGATACAAGAGCAGCCTCGACTTCGAGGGCGAGACGCTGACGCCGCAACTGATCAAGCTCGCCATCTACCCCGCCGTGCAGACGCTGGATCGCTACCTGCCGGGCCTGATGGCCGTGATCTACGGCGGCAAGACGCCGGCCGAGGCTGTGACGGAGGTTGAGGAAAGCGAGGAATAACCGATGACGCGCAAACCCATTTCATTCGAAGACCTACGCACGAACGTCCATCTCACCTGGAGCAAGCAGGGAATGCTGCTGACCAGCGGCGACTTTGCCGCAGGCCACTTTAACACGATGACCGTGGGCTGGGGCAGCATGGGTGTGATGTGGGGCAGGCCCTTCGTCCAGGTCGTCGTGCGCCCCACCCGCTACACCTACGAGTTTATGGAGCAGTACGAGTCATTCACGCTGTGCGCCT
Organism: uncultured Anaerolineales bacterium; assembly: GCA_964635485.1. Taxonomy (GTDB): domain Bacteria; phylum Chloroflexota; class Anaerolineae; order B4-G1; family B4-G1; genus JAFGED01. Next base: position 754 of record CAZWPV010000569.1, on the reverse strand, counting down.
TCCCGGAGACACATCGCCAGGCGCTGCAGATCCTGGGCACCAGGTCGGGCCGCGACGGGGACAAGATCGCCGAGGCGGGTCTCACGCCGATCGCCTCTACGCTGGTTCCCGCGCCCGGCTTTGCCGAGGCTGACTTGATCGTCGAGTGCCGCAAGATGTACTGGCAGGATATGGACCCGGCCCACTTTCTCGACCCCACCATCGAAACCCACTATGCCAAGAAGGATTACCACCGCATCTACTTTGGCGAGGCGGTGGCGATCAGCGGGACGAAGGCATACGTGTAGCTTTTTCACCGCTCCCGACCCTCCCGCAGGTTCTTTGTGCGTCACGAATGATGTGTAGAAGGCACCTGGCAAGCCATTTTCGCCAAGCGGCGCGCAAACTGCGGGAGGGTGAGACGGTGTGAACCAATGCCTACTCGCAAGCTCTCCCGCCGTGATTTTCTTCAGTGGACTGCCCAAGGCCTGATAGCAGTGATGCTGTCAGGCTTTAGTTCGCCACTGCAAACGCACTGCCGACAGCCTCACCTTTGCCAACAACTCGGTGTACGAGGAAGACGTCGCCGCTCGCGCCATTGCGCACGTCAAGCAATTGGTAGAAGAGAGCATCATCAGTAAGGCGCGCATCGACGCATCCTACCGGCGTATCAAACGACTCAAGGAGAGTTTGCTATGACCATCAACGCGAGATATGTTCATACGCAATACCGCAAAAGTCACCCCGTTGAGGTGGCCGCGAGAGCGAGCCATTG
>CAZWPV010000568.1:0-2154 GCA_964635485.1 uncultured Anaerolineales bacterium | reverse complement strand
ACGTGGTGGCCGATTAGAGTGGCATTTTTGGGCCGGAAGATGCTTCTAACCTTCGTAAGGTTCACGTTTTCAACTGAAATGAAACACACCCTAATGACAATACATAGTGCTGGCAATTTACCAGGCGGTATTTTACCACAATGCGCCAAATACGCGAGGCGCAGGCACGCCTCCTCGCCGGTCCAGCAGCGAAGAGGGTGCCTGCTCTATCTCGCTCGCCTGCTGTGCCAGAGGAACCGCTAATGTGGCTCCCACCACATATAGATCAACGCCTCACCGCCGTGCTCGTAGTATTCGACGACGACCTCGTAATCGCCGGTCGTGGCATGGTACGTGCCACAGTAGGCGATGCCGTTGTTGGCGTGCCACTCGTCCAGGACCAACTCGCCGTTCACCCAGATGCGCGAGCCATCGTCAGACATGGTGCAGAAACGATAGTGATCCGTCTCCAGGTGCAGCGTCGTCGTCCAGCGGGCCGAGAAGCCGTCAGCCCACACACCCGGCGCAGGCCCATCCCCCCCCCACTCAAAGCCGATCCAGGGATCGATGCGCGTCACGACAGGATCGCCCGTCAGGCCCTCGCCGTTGTAGAACTCGGCATACCAGCCAGCGCTGGGCGCCGGCGCCTCAGTCGTCGGCGTCGGCGAAGGCCCCGGCGTCACGGTCGGCCCCGCTATCTTATCCCACCAGACATAGGCAGCGGACACCTGGATCGTGTCAAAGTATTCGACCTTGACCTCGTGATCGCCGGCGGCCAGAGCGCGATCCGCCTTGTACGTCCGCAACCCACCCTCTCGCCAGCCGTTGATGACCTCCGCGCCGTCCACGTAGACGCGCACGCCGTCGTCCACTTTGGCATAGAAGCGGTAGGTGCCCTCGGAGAAGTTGAAGGTGCCCGTCCAGCGCACGGAGAAGTAATTGACCGGCATGCCACCCGCCGGCGGCCCCCAACCCCAGTTAAAGCTGATGGCCCCATCCTCCCGCGAGGTGTAGGCCGTCCCCGTCAGCCCAACGTTGTCAAAGTACTCCCCGTGCCAGGGACCGGGGAGCGAGGTGGGACCTGACGGGACCGACGTGGGCGCCGGCGACGGTGCAGTGCCGGGAATGACCAGCCGCTGCCCGACGTAGATGTAGTGGATGTTGGTCAGATTGTTGGCGCTGGCGATGGCCCAAATGCTCACCCCGTACCGCGCCGCGATCTGCGTCAGCGTCTCACCGGGCTGCACGACGTGAACCGTGCCTCCGGGTGATGGAGGGCACACCGGAATAATGAGCCGCTGCCCGACGTAGATAAAGTTGGGATTGACGATGCCATTGGCGTTCGCGATAGCCCACATGCTCACGCCGTAACGACGCGCGATGCTGTACATCGTATCCCCAGGCTGCACGATGTAGATGATACTACAATCATCGTGCTTGGGAGCCGCCGATATCGGCACGGCGGCAATCAGAAATGCAAGCAACAGGATCACCGGAACAGCAAGAAACCACTTTCTACGCATGTCACACCTCCTCAAAAATATGGAAATGCACCAGTTACGAAACGACAACTACCTCCCAAGGAAGGTACCGATCAATTCTGCTTGCTCAAGAACGTGTCCTGTCAGCGCGGCGCTCAGGTCATCCACGCCGGCACCCTCCGGCAGATCGAGTACGGTATCGAGCGCGTACAGCGTAAAGACATAATAATGGACGTGATCGAGCGGCGGACACGGGCCACCGTAGCCTATCTCGCTGAATCCATTCACAACCTGCACGGAGCCATCCGGCAGAACACGGTCGGCGGATAGCCCCTCGGGCAGACCGACGGCCGTGGCCGGGATGTTGTAGATCCCCCAGTGTCCCCAGACGCGCCCCTCCGGCGCTCGTTCCCTGCACTTTTCGCACAGCGTGATGTGATCGTAAAGCGTGAGGGCAAGGCTCTCGGTGCCCGGCGGAACGTTCGTCCAACTCAATGGGGGCGATACGTTCTCGCCCGGGCAAAAGACCGGCCAGCCCTCCGGCGTATCGAACGTCCTCTGGGCGTGACGCACGGGCATCCTCCCCTCGTGATCAAAAGCGCTGCTGGTGAGCGTCAACCTTGGCAGCGGCGTCGGAGGGACAGGCGTAGGGCTGGCAGGCATCGGTGTCGGCGTGAACGTGGGAGCCGGCGGC
>CAZWPV010000567.1:0-2164 GCA_964635485.1 uncultured Anaerolineales bacterium | reverse complement strand
GGTCTTGACAAAATATAGGACGTCTTTCTTGTCTGTGCAACGTTGTGATCTGCAGCGGCGCACTGCACGCGCCGGGAAACACTTATAACACGTCAGGAATCCTTTGTCAAGCCAAGGGGGAAATATCCCGTGAAAATATCCCTAGGAAATGGCCCTAGAAACCGGCGCTCGCACGGGCGGGATTTTCGGTGATTGCGGGCCTGCGTGCGACCTTGCGAAACTCGCAATCTGGCTTATAATCTTCCCCACGGTTGTGCGAAGAGTGTCTTCTCAATAAGTAGGGGAAATTGAACCTCCCGCAGGTTCTTTGTACGTCACGATATGTGCAGAAGGTACCTGACAAGCCATTTTCGCCGCCAAGCGGTGCGCAACCTGCGGGAGGTTGGCAAATAGGAGATAAACACAATGAGACGAAGGAAGAAACAGGGATCGTCCAGGTGGCAACCGCCCCGCGTCGTCCTTCAACCCGAGGTCCAGCAGGGCATACAGGCGGGAATCAATCAGATCGTGGAACTGATTCGGCCCACACTGGGGCCGCGCCCGCGCGTCGTGGCGTTGGAGAGCACGATGAGTCGTAACCGTTCGCCAGAGATGCTCGATGACGGCGGCACCATCGCCCGCCGCATCCTGCAGTTGCCCGATCGGGACGAGGACGTGGGAGCGATGTACATCCGCCACGTCCTGTGGAAGCTGCACGAAAAAGTGGGGGATGGCACGGCCACCGCTGCGGTGATGTTCAAAGAGGTCTATAACCAGGGGTTGCGTTACCTATCTTCCGGCGGCAACGCGATGCGGCTGCGCAAGTATCTAGAGGAAGGACTGCGGGTCATCTTTGATGAGTTGAGCGGCATGACGTCCCAGTTGGAGGGCAAGGAGGCACTCGCCCAGCTGGCCGAGTCGATCTGCTACGATCCGCCGATGGCCAAATTGATCGGCGAGATTTTCGACATCATCGGCGCGTACGGGCGGCTCGAGGTCCGCTTGAACCGCTCCCATGGGTTGGAGCGGGAGTACATCGAAGGGATATACTGGGATAGTGGCATTGTCTCGCGGGCGATGTTCACCGACCAGAGTAACCTCAAGGCCGAGTTGCAGGATGCCGTGGTTCTGATCACCGATCTGGACGTGGAGGACCCGCGCGACTTGATCCCACCGCTCACCGTGCTCGCCAAGGCCAAGGCCCGTGCGGTGCTGCTCGTCGTCAAGCGGTTGTCTGATCTCAGCATAGGCTTTCTGACCTCGCCCAAGTTTAGAGAGCAGGTCAAAGTGGTAGCCGTCAAGTTACCCGGCGCCGCTCTCGATGTGCAGCGAGACGCAATGCGCGACCTGGCCGTTCTGACCGGCGGCCGCCCGATCACAAAAGATCTCGGCCATACGCTGAGCAAGGTGACGTTCGAGGACTTTGGCCGGGCGCGCACTGCCTGGGCGGACCGTACTCACTTTGGCATCGTCGGCGGCCAGGGCGATCCGCGCGAGCTGCGAGAGCACATCGCGACCCTGCGGGCTGCCCACGAGCGTGTGGATGATCCCAAGGAACAGGTAAAGCTCGAGCGCCGTATCGGCAAGTTACTCAGCGGATCGGCCATACTGAAGGTCGGCGCTTTTACCGAGACGGAGTTAGAGACTCGCAAGGAGCTGGCCGAGCGGACGGCCAACGCGATGCGGGCCGCGATGCGTGAGGGTGTTTTGCCCGGAGGCGGGACCGCCTTGTTGGCCTGTCGTCCGGCGCTGCAACAGCGACTGGAGCAGGCCCGGGATCTCGACGAGCGCATGGCTTACCGCATTCTTCTTCACGCGGTCGAAGCGCCCTTCCGCGCCCTGGTCGGGAACGCGGGGCTCGAGCCGAGCGTCGTTTTGAAGGACATCGACCGGGCCGGCTCAGGTTACGGTTTCGACGTGGTTGCCGGGCAGGTGGTCGATATGGCGGAGGCCGGCATCTTTGATCCCGCCGTCGTGCAAAAGGCCGCCGTTCGCAGTGCCATCGGCGGTGCCGCACTGGCTCTGACGACGGACGTGGTTATCCACCGCGCCGCCGCGCCGACCGGGTACCATACATAGGCGGTGTGGATGGCTCTAGACATCTTCATAGGCCAAGCCTTGAAAAATGGCCAAGATTTTGGACACGGATAAACACGGAAGGGACACAAAAAGATTTGATCCGTGT
>CAZWPV010000566.1:0-2166 GCA_964635485.1 uncultured Anaerolineales bacterium | reverse complement strand
GGCGAGGATGGCCGCGATGAGGACGAAAGCCACCGCGAGATCGAGAAGGCGCTCAAGGACACCTTCCGGCCCGAGTTCCTCAACCGCGTCGACGAGATCATCATTTTCAGGGACCTCGCGGTTGAGGACGTGGAGCGGATCGTGAACCTGCAGATGAAAGAGATCGCCGACCGCCTGGCGGAGCAGGGGCTGGCGGTCGAGCTGACCGACGGTGCCCGCGCGTGGTTGGCTCGCCAGGGGTTCGATCCGCAGTTCGGCGCGCGCCCTCTGCGGCGTGCGTTGCAGCGACACGTCGAAAGCCCGCTCAGCGTCCAGTTGCTGCGCAGTGAGTTTGAGAAGGGCGACCTGGTTGTGATCGATGCTGGCGAGGAAGGCCTGATCTTTGAGCGCAAGCCCGGAGCGGGCAGCGTGCTTGCGGTGGAGCCCGCATCTGAGAAGGTGGCGACCGATCTGGGCTCATCGGGTTAGCCAGAGAGGCTAGACCGAAAAGAAGCTCACCCCCACTGTTCCCGGCCCGGAGTGGACGGCGAGCACGGGGGTGAGGTCGGTGACGATCGTCTCCACGCACTCAAAGCGCTCGGCAACCATCCCCCGCAGTGTCTCCAACTGCTCAATCGCCGCCACGTGGGTGAACGCGACCTTGATGCGCGCGCCTTCTCCCACTCTCTGCTGCATCAGTGCGACCATGCGGCGGTAGGCCTTGAGCCGGCTTCGGGCCACGCCCAGGGCGACGATGATCCCGTCCTCCATGCTGATCAGCGGCTTGATGTTGAGCAGCGAGGCGACCAGGTGCTTGGCCTTGCCGATGCGCCCGCCCATGTACAGGTAGCGCAGCGTGTCGGCAGTCTGGATCATCATCCCCTTTCGTGCCACCTCGCGTGCCCTCTGTGCCACCTCGTCGAGGTTGAGGCCCGCCACGGCGGCCCGCGCCGCTTCGATGGCGGCCCACCCGTGCGACATCGCCACCTGCAGCGTGTCCACCACCTCCACGCGCACGTCGGGGAACTGCTGCTTGAACAGGTCCAACGCGGCCATGCACGAGCGGTAAGCACCGCTTCCTTTTGAGGTCATCGTCAGCACGACGATCTCTTTCACCCGTCCCGCCAGGTTCCGCAGGCCGATCAAATAATCGCCGGGGGCGGGGTTGGACGTGGTGGGCAGCTCGGTCGCGCTCTTGAGCCACTCGGCGAACTCGGCGGGCTTGACGTCGACCATGTCGCGCAGGTTCTCCAGCCCGCGGTGAATGTAATAGGGCACGATCTCGATGCCCAGTTTGCGGGCCAACTGCTCGGGGATGCTGGCGGACGTATCTGTGAGAATGCCGACCATTGAGATGTGCTCCTCCTGTGTGATCTATCGTGATTATAAACCCGCCGCCGCGCGACGTCAATTTGCGTCCGGCCGCCCCGACTTGACGATTTGCGGGAAAAGCGATATGCTTACGGCGAACTTGGGGGTGGTTGGGGCCCGGTGGCTTCCCCGGTCTTCAAAACCGGTGGCGGGTCGCGCAGAGCGGGCCGCGGTGGGTTCGACTCCCATCCACTCCCGCAATCCAGGGGGAAAGTGACACGGAAACGGTCATTTTCCCCCTGGCAGGCGGCAGTCTGCTTTGCATCGTGGTCTACTACCTCCAAACGTTACAGTGCAGGGTTAAGGCAACTATCCAGTATTGCCGGGAGTGGATAGACGCGACCTGTCCCCGTGGCAAGTTAGTGATCATAGGGACGCAAGCCATTTTAGGAGTATCCTGCAGGTGACACCAGCACCGCTTCCTGGATTCATAGAGGTCCTTGCTATTGGCTTCTCCTTTGTTTTCCCCTGTTGGCCCCTTCTGTTACTTACTCCGCTAGGCATACGCAGACACATTCTAAGAAATATGCTATTCGGATGGAGCTTCCTAGCCGCCATAAGAGGGTTTCTAGCCGTTTTTCCTCCGCCACAGATGCCTTCCATGATAATCCCCGAGCCGCTGAGCACAGTTCTGTTTCTTTTTACAGGGGCAGTCTTGATAGCGCTTCTCTGCGGTCGGGCAATCTGGAAACACACGAAACGCAACACGAGAAAAACATAACAGGACAGCGAGAAATAGATAAACATAATTCCATTAATCGGGTAGTCCCCCTCTTGAGTGTTGTTGAGCGATGAGGTACAATGTAGCACCGTAGA
>CAZWPV010000565.1:0-2186 GCA_964635485.1 uncultured Anaerolineales bacterium | reverse complement strand
TGAGCACGCAGAACTCGGTCTTTCGCGTGCGGCGCATCGCCGAGCGGATGGTCGAAGCCTTGGGGGACGAGGCCGATACCTACGACTTTTCCATCGGCAAGGCGCAAACGCTCGATTTCAGCGACGTGGCTTTTGCGATCATGCGCTCCCTCAGCGCCGTCTATGGCTTCATGGTGATGGGCGTCGTGGGCTTGCTGGTCTACTCGATCGTCAACACCAACGTGGAAGAGCGGCAGCGCGACCTGGCCTTCCTGCGCATCCTGGGAGCCAAACGGCGACACCTATTCGGATTGGTTTTGATCGAGGTAGCTCTTATCGGGTTGATCGGCGTGGGCCTGGGAACCCTGGCGGGGCACGCGTTCAGCGTCTTTGTGGTCGCGCCGCTGGTGAGCTATTTTGTCTCCAGCGCGGCTGAGGGAGCGATGGAGCTGGGCCTCCAGTTCCGGATGACGATCACGGCAGAGGCGATGATTCAGGCCGCGTCCATCGCCGCCGTCGTGCTGGGGGTTTCGGCCCTCGCCCCGGCGCGCAAGGCGGCCAACACCAAGGTGCGCCACGCCCTCAACCCCGGCGCGGCCGACAACATCCAGATCGAGGACCTGGCCAAATTGCGCTCACGCAAGTTCGACGTGCGCATCCTCGTCGCCGGTTTCGTGCTGACCGTGATGTGGGGGTTGGTCTTTGTCGGTAGCAACTTTCTCTTTGTGCAAGGGAACGAGTCGGTCATCGGCATCTTTTTGTTCGGTGGCATGCTGCTGTTGGTGGTCGGCGTCAGCCTGCTCTTCTACACCCTGACCTTGCCCTTCGAGCGCATTCTGACTTTTCTGAGCGGGACGGTCTTGCCCAAGCTGACCTTCTTCGCCGGCCCGAACCTGATGCGCGCCAAGCGGCGGAATACGATGATCGCGCTGATGATCGTCTTTAGCGCGACGCTACCCACTTTCCTGGGTACGGAGGTCGCCCTGGAGCAGAGGAACTATGACGTCCAGGCGCGCTTCGACAACGGCGCGCCCATAGTCGCAGATATAGCCCGCTGGCGCTGGTACGTCTTTGGAGGGCAGGACGAAGAGAACCTAAAGCCCGGCATTCTGGACGATTTTCGTTCGGTACCCGGTATTGCGGAGGCCGTCGGCCTGACGGCCGAGTATCAGGCCGAGGTGACGAATCGAGTCGAGTTGCGCAATGCGCCGGTGCAGGTGCGTGGGCTCACCGCCTCGCTGGACGGCATCGTCTACGGCGACCTGACGGAGTATGCCGCCGGAGGCCCGCAGTCCTTCGACCGAATCCTGGTGGAACCGGATACCATCATCCTGGGCGCGGGGTATGCCGAGTACATGGACGTGGCAGTGGGCGACGTGGTTCTCGTGCAGGGAGAAGGCACGGATCACGTCGTCGAGATGCGCGTGGTCGGCCTGGTCGAGCGCATGGCGGGCTTTGGTTTCTCGCGCAACGAGAGTGACATCCGGTGGGGATCGGCGGAGGGCCTCGTCTCGCTGGATACGTACCTCCGGCTGACGCACGATCCTACAGTCGAGGACGTGTGCGCGGGCGGCGTCTGCTCTGCGGCGGAGCGGGATCAGCCCGTCATCGCGACGATCATGGCGACGACCGACGAGGGGGTCGACGAGGCTCGGGTGGTGGCCGACCTGCGCAAGCTGCTTGCCGACCAGGCCAACGTGTGGGTGCAGTCCACCGCCGAGGACATCCGCACCACGGAGCAGTCGATGCGCACGGGGCGCGTGGTCATGCTCGCCATGGCCGTTCTGTCGTTCGTCACCAGCATCTTTGGCGTCTTTGCCGTGGTCTATGTGGCCGTCTACGTGCGGCGGCTGGAGATCGGGATGCTCAAGGCGATCGGCATGCGGCGGCGCGAGCTGGTGGGCACCTTTGCGCTGGAGTCGGTGATCATGACGGTCAGCGCGTCGCTGGCGGGCGTGACCGCCGGGACGGTGTTGGGCTATGTCTTTTACATCAGCAACAACCTGATGCGCAACACGCCGACGCGATTGACCTTCGATTGGATGACGACGTTGGCGATCGTGGTCATGGTTACCCTGGCGAGCCTCGTCAGCGCCAGCCTGGCCGCACGCGGCGTGGTGCGGAGCAAGGTGACCTCGATACTGCGGGAGGCGTTGTGACGAAACGTGATACGTGACTATGTCTCACACATCACGCATAGCACGAAG
>CAZWPV010000564.1:0-2188 GCA_964635485.1 uncultured Anaerolineales bacterium | reverse complement strand
CGCTCGACCACAGGTTGGTGGTGATGATGCGCTCGCCCGGTACCCAGTGGGCGTAGATATCGACGATGGTCTGCACGGCCTTTTGCCCCGATGGCGTCTGCTGCCCGCCGATGAGCACACGGCTGGGATTCTGCATATCCTGGACGGCCGTGCCCTCGGCCAGGAACTCGGGGTTGGAGACCACGTCGAAGAAGAGGCCCTTCTCGTTCGAGTTCAGGATGCGCTCCATCGCCTCGGCGGTGCGCACGGGCAGGGTGCTCTTTTCGACGACGATCTTGGATGAGGACGAGCTCTCCACGATCTGGCGCGCCGTCTTCTCCCAGTACTGCAAATCCGCCGCCTTGCCTGTCCCCTGGCCAAAGGTCTTGGTCGGCGTGTTGACGCTGACAAAGATGATGTCCGCCTCGGCGATGTGCCGCTCGATCTCGGTTGAGAAGAACAGATTCTTGCCCCGCGCGCTGAGGACGATCTCTTTCAGTCCCGGCTCGTAGATCGGCAGGTGATCCGATTGCCAGGCGGCGATCTTGGCGGCGTTGATGTCCACCGCCACGACGCGATGTTCGGGGCAGTGCTTGGCGATGACGGCCATCGTCGGCCCGCCGACGAAGCCGGCGCCGATGCAGAGGATGTTTGCCATCGTTCCTCCTTGTGGATGCTTGGCGTAAGAACCAAAAATTTGTCTATGAATCTAGCTACCCGGCAGTTTGCCGATCTCCCGCAGGTTGCATGCTGCTCTGCGGCGAAAACGGCTTGTCAGGTGCCTGCTACGACACCCTTCGGGCCGTGCAAAGAGCCTGCGGGAGGTTCAACCTATTCAAGCTCTACACCCTCTTGGCGCGCTACCGTCAGGTTGGCTCGAAGCAGCGCCTCGTGGCTTTCGCCGGCATCGAGCCACCAACCATCGACGATCTCGTATTCCATCGCGTCCCGCTGGATGTACGCGTTGTTGACGTCGGTGATCTCGAGCTCACCCCGCGCGGAGGGTTCCAGCGTTTTGATGACGTCAAACACGTCTGGCGGATACATATAGATGCCGATCACGGCCAGGTTGCTGGACGGGTCCTGCGGTTTTTCGATGATGCCCTTGATCTTGTCGCCCTCAACTTCTGCGATGCCGTACTCCTGGGGATTGTCGACGCGTTTCAAAAAGATTCGGCAGCCCCTTTGCTGTTTCGAGAAGGCCTCGACACCCCTCTTGATTCCGTTCTGCAGGATGTTATCGCCGAGGACCACGACGACGCGATCGTCGTCGATGAACTCGCGCGCCAATCCAAGCGCCTCCGCTATGCCGCCTTCTCCCTTTTGGTATGCGTAGTTGATCCGGGAGAGGCCAAAGTCCTCCCCATTCCCGATCAGTCGCAGGAAATCTCCCGCGCTGGTGCCGCCGGTGACGATCATGATGTCCGTAATGCCCGCTTCGACGAGCATCTCGATGGGGTAGTAAATCATCGGCCTGTTGTATACCGGCAGGAGGTGCTTGTTCGTTATACTCGTCAGCGGACGCAGGCGGGTACCCAACCCCCCCGCAAGCACTACGCCTTTTATTTTGCTCATCACGTTGCTCTCTCCTCCAAATTATAGTCACTGCTCCAAAAATAGACGGCGCTATCCCCCACCTAGCCTCCCCCACCAGGGGGGAGGGACTGGATGCCCCCCTCCCACGGGGGGAGGGGGTGCGCGAGTACGCGCGCGGGGGAGGGGGCACGCGGTACGCGCGGAGGCATTTTCATCGTTAAGATGCCCTATTTTGAAATGCTCCCGAAGCAGCTTGCCTACATAAAACGTAGGGGGTCCCTACAGAGGCACCTGTTTTCTGGAGAGGCCTCCCGCAAGCGCTATTCGACGATAAAGCTCCCCGTCCACTCCGGCTGGTCGGGCGCGCTGCCGTCATCCAACATCTCGCGCCACTTTTCGTCGGTCAGGCGGTCGCTCATGGGCCACGAGAACTCGTAGTAAGAAAAGACGCCGCCCTTGGCCACGTGCAGCCCACCCGTGCCATCGGGAATGACGACGTATATCTCGTAGGCAGGCCCGATGGCCTCCTCCAGCACAAAGCCGTTCGGATCGGTAGCGACGTCGGCCACGAGCGCCGCAGGCTCCGGCTCGTCGAAGAAGGGACTGCCGCCCTCGCCCTCCTGGTCGGCGGCGGCCAGCGTGATCGCCTCCAGCTCTCCGCCGTAGAACTTGA
>CAZWPV010000563.1:0-2193 GCA_964635485.1 uncultured Anaerolineales bacterium | reverse complement strand
CCCCGCCGTGATGGAAAAACAGGGGACGGGGTTGGGGCTGTGCATCGCCAAGAACCTGATCGAGCTACAGGGCGGGCAGATCGAGGTAGAGAGCGAGCTGGGGAAAGGGACGACGTTCACGTTCACTGTGCCGGTGGCGGGGTAGGGGTAACGATGACCAAGTCACCGCCGTGAGTTATAAAGTCACGACGGTGACTTCAAAAATCACGGCGGTGAGTTTGCAGACTCACCGCCGTGATTTTTCTATGGTCGGGGCCGGGGATCAGTGAACTGGCGACGCTATTGAGGGCTGAATGCACGGGACAGGCCCGAATCGAGAGTTGGGGTTCGCTTTGGGCCTTTGGCTCGCGGCCTCCGGCCCGCCTCTACCCAACCTACGGACTGCTAGGTTTTGGCAAGAGGGTGTGGGTAGGGTAGGGGGTATAGGTTGGATATGGCGTGTTGGTTGGTGCTGCTTGGGGTGAGGCGCTTTCGCCACAGGCTAACACTGCCAGGGCAAGGATTGCCACGGCTAGAAGTGCCCGCCATTGTTTGGAAGCGCCAAACATCGTCCCCTCCGTTACTCACTTCGCTAACTGTTAGTATAGCCCCATCCCGCCCAAAGGTCAAAAAATCGTCCCACGTAACTTTGACCTCTAGGCAAACTTGCGCTATACTCAATCCGCGATAAGCGAAATATCACGATCCAGGAGGGTGACCCGATGACGTTCGTATACCTCGCCGTGGCTTGGCTGGCGGGCATCGCGCTGGCCAGGGAGACCGGTCTGCCCTGGCAGGTGCTGCTCGTGCTGGGCCTGGCGGCGTTCCTCGTGCTCCTGCTGTGGCGGGAGAATTCCCGTGCCCGGTTGGTCGCCGCCTGCGCGCTCTTCCTGGCCGCCGGCGCGGGGCGTTTCTTGCTCGTCGTCCCCCACTTCGACGAGGCCTCGCTGGCGACCTACAACGACATCGGTCGGGTGACGCTAGAGGGCGTCGTGGTAGGGGAGCCGGACGAGCGGGAGACCTACACCAACCTGCGCGTGCGAGCCGAGCGGCTCACTTTGCCCGGCGGTGCAGAGGTGACGGTGGACGGCCTGGCGCTGGTCAAGGCCGACCGCTACCCCCAGCGGCGCTACGGCGACCGCGTCCTGGTCGAGGGGGCGCTGGAGACGCCGCCCGTCCTGGAGGATTTCTCCTACAGGGATTACCTCGCCCGGCAGGGCATCCACTCCCTGATCCGTCGCGCCGACGTGACGCTGCTGGCCGAGCGGCAGGCCAGCCCCATCCTTTATCACCTCTTCGAGTTCAAGCGACGCGCCCAATCCACACTTGCCGCCATCCTGCCGGAGCCGCAGGCGGCGCTCCTGACGGGCATCCTCCTCGGCGTCGAGACGGGCATCCCCGTCGATCTGATGGACGACTTTGCCGCCACCGGCACGACGCACATCATTGCAATCAGCGGGTTTAATATCACAATCGTGAGCGGTATCTTTTTCGGGCTGGCCCAGCGATTGTTCGGCAAAAAGCGGGCGTTCTGGATCGCCGCCGCGGGCATCGCGATCTATACGGTCCTCGTCGGCGCGTCGGCGGCGGTGGTGCGGGCGGCGGCGATGGGCATTCTCTACCTGGTCGCCATGCGGCTGGGACGGGGCACCTACGCGCCCGCCTCCCTGGCTGCGGCGGCCTTTTTCATGACGCTGATCAATCCATATACGCTGTGGGACGTGGGCTTTCAGCTCAGCTTTGCCGCCACAATCGGTTTGGTGCTCTACACCAAGCCGCTGGAGCAGGCCTTCGAGCGGGCGCTGGCACGGATCACGAGCGCCGAACGCGCAAAGAAGATCGTCGCCTTGATCAGCGAGGCCCTGCTGGTCACGCTGGCGGCACAAATCGTGGCCCAGCCCATCATTTTGAGCATCTTTGGACGCCTTTCTCTCATCACCCTGGCAACCAATTTCTTGATTCTCCCGGCGCAATCATTTTTGATGATCGCCGGAGGAGTTGCCCTGCTGCTGGGACTGGTCTTTCGCCCGCTGGGGCAGGTCGTCGGCTGGGTGGCGTGGGTGTTCCTCACCTACACCATCGAGGTAGTGCGGCTGACGGCGCGGGTACCCTTCGCCTCCGTGCCGGTCAAGATGGAAGGCTGGATAGTGTGGGGATACTCAATACTGTCCGGATAAACCGACGATTAGTGCAACTTAACAATAAGCGAGTCGC
>CAZWPV010000562.1:0-2196 GCA_964635485.1 uncultured Anaerolineales bacterium | reverse complement strand
TCTGGTGCCGCTACCTGTGCCCCCTGGGCGGCCTGCTAGGACTGATCTCGAAAGTGGCGCTGCTGCGGCCCGCGATCCAACCGGCGTGCAACCGCTGCGGCCACTGCGTGCGCGACTGCCGCCTGGATGCCATCGAAACCGGCGCGGGCTATGAGATCATCCCCTCCGAGTGCACCGTGTGCCTGGATTGTCTGGCAGCTTGTCCCGAGAGCGGTGTTGGGTTTGAATGGAGCTGGCGACCTGCCCCAACTCAAGAGTACGATCCCACGCGGCGGCAGGTGCTGACCGCGCTGGGCGTCGGCGCCGCGAGCCTGGCCCTGCTGCGCACCGACGCCTGGGCCAAAAAGCCCGACGCGCATTTTATCCGCCCGCCCGGCGTGGAAGACGAGGACGAGTTCCTCTCCCGCTGCGTGCGTTGCAGTCAGTGTATGAAGGTCTGCCCGACCTCCGGGCTACAACCGGCCATCTTTGAGATCGGGTTGGAGGGGCTGTGGACGCCACATCTGGTGCCGCGCCTGGGCTATTGCGACTATGGCTGCAATGCCTGCGGCCAGATTTGCCCCTCCGGCGCCATCCCGCCGCTATCGCTGGAGGAAAAGCAGACGCGCGTCATCGGCATGGCCGTCATCGATCAGAACCGCTGTCTGCCATGGGCCTACGCCACGCCCTGCATCGTCTGCGAGGAGATGTGCCCCCTGGCCGAGAAAGCGATCCAACTGGAGGAGGCCACGGTGACCGACGCCCAGTGTCAGAATATCGTCGTCCAGCGCCCTTACGTCCTGCTCGACCGCTGCATCGGCTGCGGCATCTGCGAGTTTCAATGCCCCATGGGCGAGGCGGCGATACAGGTGTATCGCAGAGGGGACGTCGTATAGCCTAGCGCCGAGAACCCATAGGAAAGAGGTACGACTCACATCTGCAAAAAGATGCAAGCGGAACTGATCTATAACGCCAGCGCCGGACGCAGCGACGTACGGCGCGAGATAGACTCTGTGCTGGACTACCTGGAACGTCAGGGATGGGCGGTCACCGTCCACGAGACACGTGCGCCGCTTGAGGCCACAGATCTGGCGCGTCAAGCTGCAGCCAAAGGGATCGACGTGGTGATCGCTGCCGGCGGCGACGGCACGGTGAACGAGGTAGCCAGCGGCCTGGTGCACACCGATACGGCATTGGGCGTGCTTCCCGTAGGTACGACCAACGTGTGGGCCTTGCAGATGCGTATCCCGGTGCTGAGCCCTATGGGCCCGGGCGCCGGTCTGGCCCGCTGGGTGGTGAACCTGGAAGAGCAGTTGGACTATACGCTGCCCGTCAACCCCTACCGCTCCGTTCTTCTCGACGCCGCTCGCATCCTGGTGGAAGGAAAAACGCGCACCGTCGATCTGGGTCAGGCTAACGATCGCTACTTTTTGTTGTGGGCGGGCGTCGGCCTGGACGCGGCGGTGACGGCGAGCGTGTCTCCCAAGGACAAGAAGATGCTCGGGCCATGGGCATTCGTGGGCACGGCGCTGGACGTGGGCCGCGACTACCGGAGTGCCAGGGTCAAGCTGACGCTCGACGGAGAGGTCAAGGAGATCGACACGTCGCTCGTCGTCGTCAGCAACATTCAGCTCTACGGGGGCTTGGTGGCGCTCGGCGTTCGGGCTCGCGTGGACGATGGGAAAGTGGACGTGTGTGTCTTCAGAGGAGAGGGGCTTTTCAACTATGCGCAGCATCTCTTCAAGGTAGCCACCGGGCAGCACCTGAGAGACCCGCAAATAGCATACTACCAGGCGCGGGAAATCGTCGTCGAATCGTCCCATCCCCTTCCCGTTCACGTGGACGACGAGCCGTTTGCCGAGACGCCCGTGACCATCCGCACCATACCCGGCGCGCTCAAGGTTATCTTGCCCGAGAACGTACCGAGCGCGCTGTTTTGTGGCGAAAAAGACTCAACCGGTGAGAGGACATGAATCGAAGGTTGTTACTCATCAACTCGGCTGCCCAAAACTGGCAACTGGAGACTTTGCAGGTCGAGACGCTGGACAAAGACCCTCGCGAGGATTACCTTGTCCTCAGCGGCGAGGCGCTGTGCCAGTACCTGCTGCGGCGCGACCACGACGCGCTCGTCATCGCCCGCGGACCGCTGCCCTGGTGATGCGCGGCGAGCCGGTGGAGTTGGCCCCCCGCACGGTGACGATTTATGATTTGACGGTG
>CAZWPV010000561.1:0-2207 GCA_964635485.1 uncultured Anaerolineales bacterium | reverse complement strand
CCTATGACCCAGAGGATCACACGCCGTCGCGCGCTCAAGATGATCTTTGCCAGCGTCGCCGCCGCAGCGCTCTCGCGCGCCTTCCACGCCCGCGCCCGCTATCCGACTGCGCAGGCTTCGGCTCGCGGCGAAGATGCCCGCCTGGCGGGTAGCGACCTGTGGGTGTGGATGGGGCGGGCGATCCACAGCCTCACCTTCTACGAGGAGCCCTCTACCCGCTCCAGGTGGCAGGCCACCCGCTACCGCGACCAATCCTTCCCTATCACGCGCGAGGTGCACGCGCCCTTTAGCGCCCACAACGACCGCTGGTACGAGACCCCCCTGGGTTACGTTCACTCCGCCTGGGTGCTGCCGGTGCGCGTCTATCCGCCGCAGCCCACCATCGAAGACGTGGGGGAGTGGGGCTTTTGGGGGGAGGTGAGCCAGCCCTGGACGGAGGCCACCCTCGAGCCCAGAACCGACGCCGAAAAGGCGTATCGTTTTTACGGCGGTAACGTCTACCACGTGGTGGATTCTTTCGTGGACGCGGCGGGCACCGGTTGGTACAAGGTTTTCGATGAGTTCCCCATGCAGGACCCGCCCTACCAGTGGATTTTGGCGCGGGACGTGCGCCGCATCCCCCGCGCCGAGATGGCCCCCATCCACCCCTTCGTCGGGGAGAAGCGCATCGAGGTCGATCTGGATAAGCAGCGGCTGTACTGCTACGAGGGACACCGCCTTGTGTACACGACCCTCGTCGCCTCAGGTATCGGAATCCAGCCGGTAGAGGTCGAGAGAGAGGGTGAGGACGGCGAAAAATTCGTCGAGGTCGTGAACGTGGACCTGGGCACGCCCACCGGGGACATGGCGGCACTACTCAAGCAGCCCTCGCGCCACATGACCAATCGCCCGATGAAACCGGAGGACCCATGGCCGATGGTGGAGGTTTTCGATCTACCGGGCATTCCCTGGAATTGCTTTTTCGACACGGCCGGTACGGCCATCCACGGCGCTTACTGGCACAACGACTTTGGGGTGAAGCGCAGTCACGGCTGCCTGAACGTCTCCTGCGAGGCGGCGCGTTGGATCTATCGCTGGACGTACCCCATCAGTGGCTACGAGGACGATTTCGTCGCCGGCAGCTATCGGGTCGGAACGCCGATCAAGATTTTTGAGAAGGCCGGTCTGTAGGGCTATCACTCCTCTGTAAGCGTGAATGTCTCCCAAATCTGGTGGAAGAGCGGCGGGATGGACTCGCCGCCCAGCGCCCGCACCCGCACCACGTATAGCCAGTAGTCAGGCCCCTGGACCACCAGCGCCTTGGCGGGACCACCCTCCGGGCCGGGCCACGTTTCGTGGAACAGGAACGCCGTTTGGCCTTGCCACGCTATCTCCTCGCTGCCCGTCACGGTGGGCGCATCCGTTCCGTAAGTGGCCTCCAGCATGACGACCGCGGTGTTGAGTCGCAGGGGCTTGACCGGGCCGGGAGCCCACCATAGCGCCACCTCGCCATAGGGTGAGGCGTCGCCGTCTCCGTAGCGCCACACGCGCCCCCCGGCCGTCCGATCTCCGTGGGCAGCCACCTCCGCAAAATCCTCCGGCACGTGCATGTCTGTTCCAGGGGGCAGCACCTCTGTCAGGTCGCGGAAGGGGACAGGCGCCGGTCGAAAGGACGTGGCTCTCTCTCCCCTCACCTCTAGCTCGGACTCGACGTATATCACCACCCACCAATCTCCAGCGGCCGGCTCGAGGGGAAGCCGGAGTAGGTCGGCGGAAACGTACAGGTCCCCGTCCTGGGGCGAGAGGACGAAACTCTGGTAGAGCCTAAAGTCGGGATCGAGCACCGTGGCGTTGACTTTTGGCGATACGGCGATGCCCGGCGGCGGCACCAATTCCACCTCGATGGGTATCGGCTGGAGTGCAGAGATTTTTGCGGGCCAGCGGATAGTCAACGCCAGGGGCGGAATGGGTGTGACAGTCGGCACCAGCGTCTGGGTTGGGTTGGGGGTTGGCGTGGCGGTGGGAACGAGTGTGAAGGCAGGCGTCGGAGCCGGCGCGGGCGGGCAGCAGGCCGCCAACAGCAAAAGAGCGATGCAGATTGGAATGGCGAGTTTGCGCAGCATAAGCGTATGATAACACAGAGGGAGCCAGAGGGCAATGGTCGGTTGCGTGGCGGAACGGAGGAATTGGAAGTATAATGGATGTGCTGTTTGGGCCACCGTTGGAGC
>CAZWPV010000560.1:0-2213 GCA_964635485.1 uncultured Anaerolineales bacterium | reverse complement strand
TCGCCACCTGGATGTTGTACCCGATGGCCTCCAGGATGTTCTTTTCCAGCGTGCGCGTGGTGATCGAGTCGTCCACGATCAGGATGCGGTGCCTGGCGCGGATGTCTGCGGGCGAGGTCGTGTCTTCCAACGCCTTGAGGACAGATCTGCGCTCGCCCTGCAACCCAAGCCTGATCAGGTCGTCTACGTTGAGGATCAGGACCACATCGCCGGTGCCCATGATCGTCGCGCCGACGATGCCGCCCACGCGCGCCAGTTGGCTGCCAAGTCCCTTGACCACGACCTCCTGCTCCCCGGCCAATCCATCCACGGCAAAGGCCATGCGGCGCTCGATGGCCGACAGGATGACGATCGGAATACGCATCTCAGCGGTTTGGACGTCGCCGCGCGGCAGCTCCAGTACATCGTCCAACCACACCAGGGGGATCGGCTGCCCGTTGTAACGCACCGTATCTTGCCCTTCGAGCGGCGTGATCTCCTGCGGGCTGATTTGTATGATGCGCTCGACGTTGTTGAGCGGGATGGCAAAGAGTTCGCCGGAGGCGTGCACC
The DNA here is from genome assembly GCA_964635485.1 of uncultured Anaerolineales bacterium. Taxonomy (GTDB): domain Bacteria; phylum Chloroflexota; class Anaerolineae; order B4-G1; family B4-G1; genus JAFGED01. The sequence goes on along the minus strand of CAZWPV010000560.1, from coordinate 1,662 downwards.
AACAGGCCACGCGAGCTGGTCAGCCTGACGGGCAACCTCAGCGTGAAGGATGCACCACTGCCGAGCTTCCACTCGACGTAGACGCGCCCCTGCAACGCCTCCACGTTACGGCGCACCACGTCCAATCCCACGCCGCGCCCCGAGATGTCGGTGATGATCCGGCTGGTGGAAATCCCGGGCCTAAAGATCGCGTCGACCAGTTCCGCCTCCGTCAGCGATTGCGGGTCGATCCTGTCGTGCTGGGCGACGACCTGGCGGATCGCCTTGAGGTCCAGGTTGGCGCCGTCATCGCTGACGCAGATGACCACGTCCTGTCCCAACTGCTCGGCGGTGAAGATGATCGTGCCCTGGCGAGGCTTGCCCGCCACCTCGCGCCCTTCCGGCAATTCGATGCCGTGATCGACGGCGTTGCGCAGCAGGTGGATCAGCGGGTCTTTGATCTGCTCCAGCACCTGCTTGTCCAACTCGGTCTCGCTGCCGATGATTCGCAGCCTGGCCTCCTTACCTGCCTCGCGGGCCATGTCGCGCACCATGCGCCCAAACGGGCCGGTGATGGTGCTGATGGGCAGCATACGGACACGCTTGATCTCCTCCTCCAGCTCGTCGATCACCAGCGACATCTGCATCGAGTCGTTGGCGTATTCGCGCGCCATGGTGTTGACCAGCGCGTTCACCTCGCGCAGCCGCTCCTGGCTGGCGCCGATGTAGCCCATCAGCCGCTCCATGTCTTTGCCCCGCCCGTCGCCTTGATCGCCCTGGCGGGCCAGTTTGCCGTAAGCGTCGCGAACGACCATCCACTCCCTTTGCCACCGCGCCAGGAATTCCTGAACGTGATTTAGCTGGGTCAGGTGCTGCTCGGCGCGAATCTTGGTGACGATCAGCTCCGTGAGGCGGGCCATCAACACATCGAGCTTGCCCACGCTGACGCGGATGGTCTCGTCGACGGCGGGGGCAATGGAGACAGGCGACACGTCTTCCGGGAGCACCATCGCTTCAACAGGCGGCTCATCTTTCGGCTGAACCTGTTTCGTGGAGCGGAACGGCTCCAAGACGGCCAGGGCCTGTAGCGCCTGCACCGGCGGCGTGGTCTCGCCTGCTTCGTAGACCGCCTGCACGGCCTGGATGGCGTCGAGGGCCTGGTAGCAGGCGGTAAAGAGTTGCGGCGTCAGCTCGATGGCGTCGCGCTGCATGGCGTCCAATATACCCTCAAGGGCGTGCGCCAACTGCTCGATCACGGTGATTCCCACGGCGCGGGCGGCCCCCTTGAGGCTGTGAGCGGCGCGGAAGGTATTCTCCAGTGTGGACTGGCGCTGCTCGCCCGCGATGCTGCCCTGCTCCAGCGCCAGCAAGCCGTCGGTCATGGTCTGAACGTGCTCGCTCAATTCGGCGCGAAACGAGCTGATCAACTGTTCGCGAATCTTGGAACTGATGGACATATCGTTCTCCTGAATCTACCCGCTTACTCCTTACCGCTGGTACTGCTCCACGGTCTCGGTCAACCTGAGCGATAGATCGTTCAGGCTTTGGGCCGTCTTTTCCACCTGGTGCGTGCTGAGCACACTCTGCTGCGTGGCCTGGTTGATGCTCTGCATCGCCGCGGCGATCTGTTCGACGCCCGACGCCTGCTGCTGCCCGCCAGCCCCCATCTGCATCGCCGCCTGC
>CAZWPV010000559.1:0-2213 GCA_964635485.1 uncultured Anaerolineales bacterium | reverse complement strand
GGCTTTGTGCGACAGGAGCAGCACACGCTGCACTTTGTCCGCCCGCTGAGTGACCCCATTCCCGAGCCGCAGGTGCCGGAGGGATTCGGCATCCGCCACGTCGCAGGCGAGCACGAGGCCGAGACTCTCGCCGCGCTGCATCGCGCCGCGTTTGGCACGGAGAACATGACCGTCGAGGGCCGGCTTTCCTGGATGCACACGCCTGACTACGATCCGGAGTTGGACCTGGTCGCCGTTACGCCCGATGGCGCATTGGCGGCATACGTGTTTTGTTCGATCAGCGAGGAGGAGAACGCTCTCACTGGGCGGGGGGACGGCACCACCGATCCGGTGGCGACGCACCCCGCGTTTCAGCGGCAGGGATTGGCGCGGGCGCTCCTGCTGACGGGATTTCACTTGCTGAAGCAGCGTGGCGTGGAGACCGCTCATACGAGCACCGGCAGTTGGAACGTGGCGATGCAGCGCGCGGCCCGGTCGGTGGGCTACTGTGTGGAATCGAAGACGATCTTTTTCGAGAAACAGGTAAGATGATTGTAACTGCTCAGGTTGCCCCTTATCAGTGATTGAAATCACCTCTAGAGGGCTTGCAGCCGGGTGTCCACCTTCGTGGACACTTACGTCCGCGTAGGCGGACGACCGGCTTTAGCCCTTTTGGCGCGGTTTCAACCGCCTGCCTGAGCAGTTACAGATGATTTTCATATTGCAGGAGGCAGCATACGATGAAGATACACAATAATCAGAATTCGCAGGCAGGGACCCTGCCCCGCGACCTGGGGGATGGCCTGGTTCTCCGCCATGCCACGCTGGCAGATACGCAGGCCCTGGCCGATTTCAACGCGCACATCCACCGCGATCACGATGCCAGCGAGCCAAACGCGCGTGTTGGGGCCTGGGTGCAGGATCTGATGTCGGAGGTACATCCCACCTTCCGCCCCGAGGACTTTACGCTGGTAGAGGACACACGCACCGGCGCGATCGTCTCTTCACTCAACTTGATCTCACAAACCTGGACCTATGAAGGGATACCATTCAAGGTCGGGCGGCCTGAGCTGGTGGGCACCCACCCGGACTACCGGCGCAGGGGGTTGGTCCGTGCCCAGTTCGAGGCGATCCATCGCTTGAGCGCCGAGCGCGGCGAGGTGGTGCAGGCTATCACCGGCATCCCGAACTACTATCGCCAGTTCGGCTACGAGATGACCATGACGCTGGGGGGTGGGCGGATCGGCCACAAGTCCCACGTGCCTGAACTGAAGGAGGGTGAGAGCGAGCCATACCGCGTGCGCCCGGCGACGGAGGACGATCTGGGGTTCATTGCCGAATTATACAATCACATCGCTGACCGGCAGCCGGTTCACTGCCTGCGCGACGAGGCCCGCTGGCGCTACGAGTTGAACGGGCGCAGCGCCTCGAGCGACAGCAGGCGGCTGCTGCGCGTGATCGAGAGCGACAGTGGAGAGCCGGTGGGGTTCCTCACCCACGCCGACTGGCTGGGGGGCAAGCAGATGTGGCTCTCGATGTATGAACTGAAGCCGGGTGTCTCATGGGCTGCGGTGACGCCGAGCGTCATCCGCTACGTGTGGACCACGGGTGAGATGTACGCCACCCGTGACGAAAAGGAATGCCAGGCGTTTGGCTTTGGCCTGGGAGAGGAGCATCCGGTCTATACCATCCTTGCCAGCCGCCTGCCGGAGGTCCGTGCCCCGTATGCCTGGTACATCCGGGTGGCGGACGTGGGGGGTTTTGTGCGCCACGTCGCGCCCGTGCTGGAGCGACGGCTGGCGGCGTCGGACGCGGCGGGGTACAGCGGCGAGATCAAGGTCAGCTTCTACCGCTCCGGCCTGCTGCTGAAGCTGGAGCGAGGGCGGCTGGCCGAGATCACAGACTGGTCGCCCGATCCGAGCGACTGGGGCAACGCCGCATTTCCCGACCTGACGTTCCTGCACCTTCTGTTTGGCCACCGCACCTGTGATGAGCTGTGGCACATCTTTCGTGATTGCTGGACGGATAACAGCGAGATGTGCGCTGTGCTGGATGGGCTGTTTCCCAAGCGACCCTCTCACGTGTGGCCGATCGATTGAGGGCAATGAAACATGGCACTTGACGAACTGAAACGCATCGCCGCTTCCGTCGGCGAGCGTGAGGGATGGGACTTTTCACGGGTGCGGGACGCGCGCGAGCCCGTGCCTTGGGATTACCTGGACGTGGTGCGGCGC
>CAZWPV010000558.1:0-2217 GCA_964635485.1 uncultured Anaerolineales bacterium | reverse complement strand
GTGGTCGGCGTCGTCGAGGTGTCCAAGTCGACGCTGCCGGGCGAAGAGTTCCTGGCCACGCTGCGTACCATCCTGCTGATCGCCGTCTTGGTCGCTGCGCTGATCTCCTTGCTGGTCAGCGTGCTGCTGGCCCGCAGGTTGAGCGGCCCCGTCCGCGCAATGGAACGGGCCACCCGCCGTATCGCCGCCGGCGATATGGATGTCCGTTTGGGCGACTACCCGGCGGACAGCCGTCCGGCGGACGAAGTCGGCCGCCTGGCCCAGTCCATCGACCACATGGCCGCGCGGCTCAAGCATTTGGAGTCGGCCCGCGCGCAGTTCATCGGCGAGATCTCGCACGACCTGCGTACGCCGCTGACGGCCATCAAGGGGCTACTGGTCAACCTGATCGACGCCGCCGGCCCGGACGAGCGACCCTCGCTGGAGATCGCTGAGCGCGAGACCGACCGGCTGATCCGGCTGGTCAACCAACTGCTCGATTTCTCCCGCTGGCAGGGCGGACAGTTGAAGTTGGACCGTCAGGCCGTCGATATCGGCGCCATAGCCCGCGAAGCTGTGGCTCTGTACGATGGACGGGCAAAGCATCGCAACACCGCCCTGAGCGCCGAGATTCCTCCCGACCTGCCGCAAATCTCGGCTGACGCCGACCGCTTGCAGCGCGTGATCCTCAACCTGCTGGATAACGCCATCCGCTTCACACCAGGCGGCGGGCAGGTGACGCTGGCGGTGAAACAGGGCGGCGCAGGGATCGAGATCAGCGTGCAGGACACGGGCCGGGGGATGAGCGAGGAGGAGCAGGCGCGGGCCTTCGAGCCGTACTATCGGGGCGAGGGGGGCGGCGCGGGCCTGGGGCTGGCCATCGCGCGGGCCATCGTGGAGGCGCACGGCGGTCGGATGGGCATTGAAAGTACCCCCGGCCAGGGCAGCCGCGTGTGGTTCATTCTCCCGCTGTAACAATTGTTCACAATTTGATAATAGCGCGATCACCTGTTGGCAGTGATTTGTTGGTATACTTGGGCCGTAGGAAGTGCTCAGTGACTCGTGATCCGTGATGAGCGGAAAGTCACGCATCAGTATACCAAATGGAGGTGCCAAATGAAAAAGCAATGGGTTGTCGTATTGAGCGTTCTGGCAACGCTTGCTCTACTCCTGAGCGGGTGCCAGAACGGACCGACGGCCGAGGAGATCGTGGCCAAGATGCAGGAGGTCGAGGCCAGCACTGAGGATGCCCATGCCGTGGTCGAGTTCAGCGTCAAGGCTGAGGATATGGATATGGACCTGGAGGTGGTGGTCGAGCTGTGGGAGAAACGGCCAGGCAAGCTGCGAGCCGAGGTGCTGGAGGCTGGCGAGGCCGAAGTCGACAGTGTCGATCTCGCCGGCGTCGTCAGTGTGACCGACGGCGAGCGGGCCTGGCTGTACCACCCGGGCGAGAACGTCGTCGTGACGGGGGCACTGGGTGATTTGGAGTCGGACGAGATTCCCGTCGATCCCCAGCAGGTGATCCAGCTCATGGAGGAGGGCATCCAGTGGGCAATGGACAATTTCGACGTCGAGCTGGCGGGCGAGGAGGAGCTGGATGGCGTGGCGACGTACAAGCTCGAGTTCACCCCCAGGGAAGGCGAGGACTACCCCATGCCCATCCCGATGGATGCCAAGGCCACGCTGTGGGTGGAGAAGGAGCGTTGGATCGCGTTGCAGGCTCACGTCGATGGCAGTTCCTTTGGCGAGGGCTGGGTGCGCGTGCGTTCGTTCGAGTTCAACATCGGCCTGGACGATGAGCTCTTCCAGTTCGAGATCCCCGAGGGCGCGGAGGTGATCGACGTCACGGACATGGAGCCCGTGCCCCTCACGCTTGATGAGGCGGAGGAGCAGGCAGAGTTCGACCTGCTCGTTCCCTCCTACGAGCCGGATGGGGTGACGCTGATCGAAGTGTTCAGGGTGGGAGATGCGTTCATCCTGCGCTACGATCATTCGACCACCTCGTTCACCATTGTGCAGGGCGACTTGCCGCAGCCGATGCAGCAGACCCCCAGCGGCGAGGCGACGGAGGTCACCATGCGTGGCCAGACCGCTGCGCTGACCACCGACGATGCGGGCAACAGCTTCTTGACGTGGACGGAGGACGGGGTGGCCATCGCCATCGCCGGGCACATCAGTCAGGACGAGATCGTCAAGGTCGCCGAGTCGTTGCAGTAACTCGATAGGCAGCATATAATA
>CAZWPV010000557.1:1112-2218 GCA_964635485.1 uncultured Anaerolineales bacterium | reverse complement strand
CCCCCCCGCCCCCCGGATTATTGAGAAGATACTGCCTGATTGAACTTTTTTCCTATAGACAGGCGGCGCTAGTTGTGGTATTATTGGTGGCATGGTGGGCACAATTCCTTTCGAGCTGGTCGGCCTGGTGTGCGCTATTGCCTGCATCATCGGTTTGTCGGTGGTGCTGTTCAACTATATTCAAAGGTCCAGACGACGCAAACGCGGCGGCGACCATCCCGCCGTTTTGACACAGGCAAATTCAGATATCTCTGTTAATAAGGAAGGCGCCTATACACGAGTGGGCAAGCTCGTGCAAAAGGCCACTGCCCACACGGTCGAGACACTCACTGCCACTCTGACATCAGTTGAGAGCAAACTCGCCTCGCCGGAAACGACGCAAGCCCGGTTGAACCAAAATCCACTTTTATCGCCGTCCAGTCAGGAGATGCTGCGTCGACCAGTCCCTGAGCCTGCATCGCCTTCCTCCGCAACCGAGCCGCCTAGTCTGGGAAAGCCAGTCATGGGGATGCCGGGTAGGACGCTGGATCCGCTGAACCTCGCAGACGAAATCGATCAAATGGTGCAGCACAGGCTTCGAGAGCGACCGGATCTAGCAGATCGACACATTCGCCTGGCTAGTGGACTGGATGGTGGACTGCGCATTTACGTGGACGGGGAGATTTTCGAGGCCGTCAGCGACATCGCCGACTTCAAAGTGCGCGAGATCATCCGCGATGCCATCCGCGAGTGGGAGGGCGTTTAGAAACGATCTTCCCGAAAGCCATAGCGACCGCAGGTCGCCGCTTTCGGGAAGATGGCTGAATCTAGTACGATTTGCTGCAGGTGGCGCACGAGGCCGATGGTGTGCAGGAGCCGCACGATGACCCAGCCCCGGCAATCACGCCCTGACTCCCAATGGCCGAGAACAGGGAGATTTGACGTCCCGTGTTCTCACTCCCACACTTGGGACAGGCGATGGGCGCGTCGGCATCCCCCATCGATCTCAGAGCGTCGAAGCACGTCTCGCAATCGAGACACTTGTACTCGTACAGTGGCACTGTCTATTCCCCTTCTCCCTCGAGCGCCAGCATCTTGGCCAGGCCGGCAAAGGCCTCCACTATGCG
>CAZWPV010000557.1:0-1102 GCA_964635485.1 uncultured Anaerolineales bacterium | reverse complement strand
GTTCGTCAGTGTGAGTGGCCATGTAGCTGGTGCGCAGGCGTGAGGACTCTGGCGGGACTCCTGGAGGGACAACCGGGTTGGTGTAGATACCGGCATCGTAGAGCGTTTTCCAGGCCAAGATCGTAGGCATATCGTCGCCGATGATGATCGGCACGATGGGCGTTTCACTGACACCCACGTTGAAACCCAACTTGCGGTATTCGCTCCGCATGCGCTCGCCGATCTCGTTGACCCGTGCGATCCGTTCCGGTTCCTCCTGTATCACCTCCAGCGAGGCCATCGCGGCGGCCGTGCTGGCCGGCGTGATGCTCGCGCTAAAGATCAACGAGCGGGCGTGGTACTTGATAAAGTCAATCACAGCCGCATCGCCGGCGATGAACCCACCCAGGCTGGCGAGGGACTTGCTGAATGTGCCCATGATCAGATCGACCTCGTCCGTGAGGCCAAAGTGGGCTGCCGTGCCGCGCCCGCCGCCCAGCACGCCGACGGAGTGGGCGTCGTCCACCATCAGTCGTGCGCCGTACTTCTTGCACAGCGCCACGATCTCTGGCAGTGGGGCGATGTCGCCGCCCATGCTGTAGACGCCGTCGACGACCACCATCCTGCCCGCATCCTCCGGGATGCCGGATAAAACGCGCTCCAGGTGCTCCATGTCGCTGTGATTGAAACGGCGCGTTGTGCCAAGCGCCAGCCGGCAGCCATCCACGATGCTGGCGTGATCGTCCTTATCGGTGATGACGAAATCGCCCCGATCTACCACCGCCGAGATGGTGCCCAGGTTGACTTGCATGCCGGTGGAAAAGACCAGCGTTGCCTCTTTGCCCACGAAATCGGCCAGCCGCCGCCTCAACTCCAAGTGCAATTCCAGCGTGCCGTTCAAGAACGGGGAACCGGTGCAACTGGGGCCAAAGTGTTCCGTCGCCTCGATAGCCGCCTGGCGCACCTTTGGGTGCGTCGTCAGGCCCAAATAGTTATTCGAACCAATCATGATCAGACGATGATCGCCAATGGTGACTTCGGTGGCCTCAGTATCGGAAAGTGGGATGAAATATGGATAGAGGCCTGCCTCTCTGGCCTCTTTTGCTCGCCTGGTGAGAGTATC
>CAZWPV010000556.1:0-2219 GCA_964635485.1 uncultured Anaerolineales bacterium | reverse complement strand
ACCCGTGCACGACCTCGCTCTTGTGGCCGGTGGCTTGCTGGCAAACCAGGTCGCCCGTCTCCGGTTCGACCAGCCAGATCGAGCAGGCCACCACCTTCAGCAGATGACGCGTCTCCTCCAGAACGGTCGCCAGCACCTGATCCAGGTCGAGGGAGGAGCTAAAGGCCTGAATCGCGCGGTTGAGCAAGCCCAGCTCGTGGTATTGCTGCGCCAGAACCGTCTCCATGCGCTTGCGCTCGATGGCATAGCGCATCGAACACGCCAACTGGGTACCTTCCACCTCACCGCGGATCAGGTAATCCTGCGCCCCCTTACGAATCGCCTTCATCGCCAGCGCCTGGTCGTCAAAGCGGCTGAGCACGATCAGAGGCACGTCCGGCGCGCGCGCCTGCACCTGGGCAAGGGCGTCAAAGCCCACAGTATCCTGCGGCGAAAGGCCCAGCACAACCACGTCGATGCCGCCCATCTCCAGCCGATCCAGGCCCGCCGAAAGCTGGCTGGCGCACTCCAGGTGAAACAGAGCACCCCTCACCTGCAAGAGCATCTCCCTCACGCGCCAGGCGTACCGTAGATCTTCTTCGATCAGCAGGGCTTTGACCGGCCTATCGTCCATATCTACCCAATCATAGCACAGATTCCCCCGCCGCGAGTTACAGGAATGTTACAACCGGCAACATTTTCCGTTCCCTCAAGTAGGGCGGATTGCCAATCCACCCACGGTGTGAACTTTTTTCACTAGACTTGCATGTAATCCTATAGAAGCAGCCCCAGCCAACAGCCAGACGCTGCTTACTCTATCGCACAGGAGGAGAAAAATGACCGCAAAACCCCATATCACATTGGTCTTGCTGACCACAGCCGCCGCGCTGCTGGCAGGCTGCTGCCCGACAGCAGTACCGGAAGCCGTGGTAGTCACTCAGCTGGTAGAGGGACAGGAAGTAGTGGTAACCCACGAGGTGGAGAAAGAAGCAATAGCCGCCGAGGCCACCCTCGCTGCAACAGCGGCAAAGCAGAAGCTGTTGGAGGACGTCTTCTTCGAGGACTATGGCGTCAACCCCTTCATCGATACCGAGGACGACCACCTCTCCACCTTCGCCATCGACGTCGACACCGGCTCCTACACCGTCATGCGGCGCTACCTGCGGGATGGCCACCTGCCCCCGGATGAATCGGTGCGCGTCGAGGAATACGTCAACTACTTTGACCAGGGATACGAGCCGCCCGCCCAGGGTGAGGGCGCCTTTGCCATCCACATCGACGGCGCGCCATCCCGCTTTGGCGATGAGGGCTACTACCTGACGCGCATCGGCCTCAAAGGATACGAGATATCCCCCGAGGAGCGCAAGGACGTCGTCCTCACCTTCGTCATCGACGTCTCCGGCTCGATGGATATGGAGAACCGATTGGGGCTGGTCAAGGAGGCGCTGGCCCTGCTGGTGGGCGAGCTGCGGCCCAGCGACGAGGTCGGTATCGTCGTCTACGGCTCCAGCGCCCGCACGGTACTGGAGCACACCGCCATCGGCGAGGGGTACGAACAAATACTGGATGCCATCTACAGCCTGAAACCAGATGGATCGACCAACGCCGAGGAGGGCCTGGTGATGGGATATGAAATGGCCGCCTCAGTGTACAATCCTCAAGCCCTCAACCGCGTCATCCTCTGCTCCGACGGCGTGGCCAACGTCGGGCACACCGGCCCCGACTCGATCATGGAGCAAATCCGTGTCTATGCCGACGAAGGCATCTACCTGACCACCATCGGCTTTGGGATGGGCAACTACAACGACGTGCTGATGGAGCAACTGGCCGATCAGGGCGACGGCTTTTACGCCTACGTCGACGACATCAAGGAGGCCGAACGGGTCTTTGTCCACCAATTGACCTCAACGCTGCAGGTCATCGCCAAGGACGCCAAGGTGCAGGTCGATTTCAATCCCGCCGTGGTCAGTCGCTTCCGCCTCATCGGCTACGAGAACCGCGATGTGGCTGACGAGGACTTTCGCGACGACTCGGTCGACGGCGGCGAGATCGGCGCCGGGCACAGCGTCACCGCCCTGTACGAAATCAAGTTTCAACCCGATGCCCCGGAGAACGAGGTAGCGTTCACCGTGTTCGTGCGCTACCAGGATCCCGATAGCGATGAGGTAGTGGAGATCAGCCGCCCCGTCGCCCAGGCCGACTTTGCGCCAACCTTTTGGGAGGCCTCACCCCATTTCCAA
>CAZWPV010000555.1:0-2221 GCA_964635485.1 uncultured Anaerolineales bacterium | reverse complement strand
GCCGCTGACGCCGGTGACGACCACGAACTTGAAGCGCGGGATGGTGACGTCGATGTTCTTCAGGTTGTGCTGCCGCGCCCCACGGATGACGATGTCGCCCAGGAAGTCAGTTCCACCCCCCTCTAGCTCCCCCCATCGAGGGGAGAGGACCTGCCCCTCTACCCTCTCTGTGAGGCCAAGCTCTCCTCCCCCCCTCCTGGGGGGGATTGAGGGGGGGCTAAACCGCACACCCTGCAAACCAGCCAGTTGCTCGGCAGCGGAAGGGCGCAGGTCATCGGGATCGGCCATCTCGCGCTCGCCGGTCAGGCCCAGCAGGCGCAGCTTGGACTGCACGATCTGGCTGTAGGGCAGCGCCTCATAGGCCCCGCGCATCTCGTCAAAGCGACTGAGACTGCCGCGTTCATCCACGTCGTTGGTCAGGCCGGCCAGGCGGTCCAGCAGCTCCCGCTCCTCGACCGTCACGTCCCGCTCGTTCTTGGTAGGCAACTCCCCCCACCAGTCGTGGGGGATCAACTCGACCTTGTTCAGCGCGTCCAGGTCGTGCAGCAGGCTGCCGCGAATGTACCCCCACCCTTTCCAGCGTTTGAAGCCAAACTGGGAGGAGCTGGCCTGCCCGCTCCGGCAGAGCTGCCAAGCCTGCCCGCCGGTGTAGAATTGGTCGTAAAAGCGCATGTCGAGCGGGTCAAAGTCTATCTTGTAGGCATCACATTGGATATCGTCGAGCTGGGGGTCGATCAGCACCCACCGCTCCTGCCCGGCATCCCAGTACTCGGTGATCCAATGATCCTCGTTCTTGGTCTCGGAAAAGTAACCGGCAAAGCCGACGCGCAGCCGGGCCGGGATGGACTGCTGGCGCAGCAAGGCGACGCACAGCACCGCGTGATCGCGGCAGTTACCCACCAGCCGCTGGTTGGGCTCGCGGGCCACGACCAGCGGCGAAGGGTCGAACTCGCGCAAGCGGCCCAGCATCTGGGCCATCGAGCGCAGGTAGACCTCCTCCCGCTGCCTGGGTGAGAGCTGCACGTGGTACAGCGCGACGCAGAACGGATGGATGAGCACCCCCTGCACGACGCGCACGAGGCCAGGGACGTCGGTAGGGAGATCGGCGAGCATATCACCGTGCTCGCGTGGATCGGTCATGATGCTGTGTTGGGTGTAGTATTCGAGTGGATCGACGGCTGATTCAGTCACTCTAGGAAACCTCCTCGAACAACTCCACCGCCTCTTGCATCCGGGCGACGATGTCCACGTCGAATGGACAGCGCGTCATACACTCGCCGCACTCGACACACGCCGACGCCTTGACCGGGAAACCGGCGTACCATTCCTTGACCACTTCGAGGCCCCGGCTCTGCACCTGGTCCAGGTGCCAGATGATCCACCCCATCTCGATCCCCTGCGGGCACGGCAGGCAGTGTTGGCAGTAGGTGCACTGCCCGGCCAAAAGCTCGTGGATATTGGCCGAGACTGTGCTGTAATCCTTCTCCGCGTCGGTCGCTTCCAGGTAGCGTAGCGTCGCCCGCATCTCGTCGGCGTTCCGCGCGCCGGGCACCACCGTGGCCACCGGCTGCGAGAGCGCGTAATGGAGACACTGCACCGGCGTGATCCCTGAGGGCTCGCCCTTGATGGACAGCAGCGTTCCACCGTTGTACACCTTCATCGCCACCAGACCCACATCCTGCTCCGCGCAGACCTGGTACAGGGTCTTGACCTCCTCATTGCCGTGGGCCAGCAGGTTGATGGGGAACATCACCACGTCGATCAGCCCGCTCTGGGCTGCCTTGGTGACGATCGGCGCCGTGTGTCCGCTCAACCCGATATGGCCGATGCGCCCTTGCTCCTTGTAGGGCCGCAATCGCTCCAGCGACTCTTGCGCCCATCCGTTCCACGTCTCCTCCGAATCGACCACCGTCAGCATCACGCCTTCTAAATAACCGTCGTCCACGCGCTCCAGCGCCAGGTCAAGGCAGCGCTGGCACTTGGCCGGATCGGGGTACATGTCGGATGGGCCCCAATGTGCCATCAAGATCAGGTCGTCCCGGTAACGGTTCAACCCGGACGCGATGCTGTCCCAAAAGTCGGCGTCGGCTTCGGGGTTACTGTACAACACGTCGATGTAGTTGACACCAGCCTCGACAGCTACACGCAGCACCTCCTGCATATTCTCTTTCGTCTGCTTGAGGTGCTCCGTGCCCAACCCGATGACACCGACCTCCAGGCC
>CAZWPV010000554.1:0-2222 GCA_964635485.1 uncultured Anaerolineales bacterium | reverse complement strand
TGGCTGTGGACCTGTTGCACCGCGCCCACAGCATCGTCGGCGGCGACGACGAGGGATAGCCCACACTCGCTCGATCCCTGGGCGATGGCGATGACGTTGATGCTCGCCTGGCCCAGCGCGCCAAAGACCTTGGCCGAGATGCCGGGTGTATCGCGCAGCCCTGCGCCCACGGCGGTGACGATGACCACGTTATCCCGCGACGAGATGCGATCGATGTCCCTCCGGGCCAGCTCGCGCTCCATTTCTTCCTCCAGTGCCTCGACCACCGGCGACGCCATCGGTGTGGGGATCAGGAAGCAGATCGATTGCTCCGACGAGGCCTGGATGATCATCAGTACGTTGGCTCCTTTGCTGGCGACGGCGGAGAAGGTGCGGGCGGCGATACCGGGCACGCCGATCATACCGCGTCCTTCGACGGTCACCATGCTCATTCCCTTGATGGCGGTTATGGCCTTGATCTTGCCTTTGCCTTCCACTTTGCTGACGATGCGCGTGCCGGGCGCGGCGGGATTGAAAGTGTTCTTGACCCACAGCGGGATGTCGCGCTGAACGACCGGTAGAACGGTCTTGGGGTGCAGCACCTTGGCCCCAAAGTAGGCCAGTTCGCCCATCTCGCTGCTGGAGAGGATGGGGATGACCTGGGCATCCGGCACGATGCGCGGATCGGCCGTCATCACGCCGTCCACGTCATTCCACATCCACACCTCGTCGGCGTCCAGGCAGTCGGCCAGGATGGCAGCGGTATAGTCGCTGCCGCCGCGCCCCAGCGTCGTCGTTACGCCTTCCTCCGTCGCCCCAATGAAGCCGGTCGCAACGGGCACGACGCCGTCCTCCAGCAGTGGCACCAACCGCTCCTGAATCTTGGCACGGGTCTTGTCCGTCAGCGGTGCGGCGTTCTGGTACTTGTCGTCGGTAACGATCAGCTCCGTGGCGTCCACTGCCTGGCTCTTACCCCCTTTGTGGCGTAGCGCGGCGGCCACGATGCGGGCGCTCATCCGCTCGCCCATCGCCGTGATGGCGTCCAGCGCCCGCGGCGTGACCTCGCCCAGGATGTGAATGGAGTGGCAGAAAGCTGTCAAATCATCCAGCAATTGGTTCACTGTTGAGAGGAGCTGGTCACGTTCCCCGTTCTGAGGCAGCAGCGTCTTGATCGTGTCGTGATGCTTGGCCCGTAGACCGGCGATGATGCGGCGAAAGACTTTCTCCTCTTCGGTCACAGCTGTCCTGGCGCTCTCGATCAGCGCATCGGTCACGCCGTTCATCGCCGAGACGACGACGACCAATCGATCCCGCTTCTGTGCATAGTCCAGTACGATGTCGGTAGCCTGGTTGATGGCCTCCGCGCTGCCGACCGACGTGCCGCCAAATTTCATAACCAGTGTGCTCATGATCTTTCCTCCCTCTGGCCGTGTCAGAGGCTCGCTAATGTGCTGATTCGCCGACTTGCCAGCTTGATAATGTCTCCCATCACTCCTGCTGCCGTGACCTGCTTTCCAGCGCCGGGGCCGGAGATGGTCAGCGGTGTCTTGTTGTACCGCTCTGTGTGCAGCGAGATATGGTTGGCGGGACCGCGCAATGTTCTCAGCGGGCTGTCGTGCGCGACTTCTTGCAGGCTCACCGAGCCGCCTTCTGGACCGATCCGCGCCACGTAGCGCAGGACCTTGTCGTTTTCCTTCGCTGCGTCGACGCGGGCGGTGTACTCGTCGTCCAGTTTACGTACCTCTGCCATAAACTCTTGTACAGAAATATCCGCAAGCGATTCTGGGTACAGCGACTCGACGCTCAGGTCGGATTCCTCCAGTGGCCATCCGGCAGTGCGAGCGAGGATGAGCGTCTTCCGGGCCACGTCCTTTCCGCTCAGATCGTTGCGGGGATCAGGCTCTGCATAGCCCAGTGCCCTTGCGTAAGCGATGGCGGAAGAATAGGGCATCCCTCTTTCCAGTTCGGTGCACAGGTATCCCAGCGTCCCACTCAGACAGCCCTCGATCTTGGTGACGCGGTCGCCGGTGTCGAGCAGGTAGTGCAACGTCTCTATGACGGGCAGCCCTGCGCCGACGGTGCACTCGTAGCGCAGGTTGGGGTACTCGAAGAACGCCCGCGCCGTGCTCCAATCCGCCGCCAGCGGGATCTTGTTCGCCAGCACGATGCCACATCCGGCCTCCATCGCTGCAAGCAAAGCAGGGGCCGTCTTGGGCGAGGCGGTCATGTCGGCCAGGATCACC
>CAZWPV010000553.1:0-2225 GCA_964635485.1 uncultured Anaerolineales bacterium | reverse complement strand
ACGCGCCAGAGCACGACTACTACTTTGACGTCGTTTCTTTGCACATTTACTTTCAGCCAGAGACGATCCCCGATATCTTTGGTGAGACTCAAGCCACAATGGCTGCTTACGATATCTCCAAGCCCATCTGGCTCAATGAGACGAATGCAGCATCCAACTCAGACCCCCCCTATTGGGAACTACCAGAGGCCAATTTCAATATTTCCCTGGAAGAACAAGCTGGGTTCTTGTTGCAGGCTTTCGCCCTGGCGCTGGACTCGAGAGCAGAACGCATCGCCGTCTACAAGTGGGTAGATAACCACCCACGACCGGGCGAAGAACCCAACGGCGTTATCCGACTCGATGGAAGCCGCCGCCCGGCATTCGACGCCTACAAGCTGATCACCACCCACTATGCCGGCACCGCCTCCGCCAGCGAGGACCGCCAATTGCTCTACACGGTGGTCACGCTCGACCGGGGGGCGCTCACCACGCGCGTCCTATGGGCGCGCACGCAGGCCGGAGCGACGGTTTTGGTCCCGGCGCGAAGTGGCCAGGCGCGCCTGCTCGACCAAACCGGCGTCGAGCAAATCGTCACGCCGGTGGATGGACAATACACCATCACACTGCCCGGCGCCCGCTGCGCCGACAAGAGAGGTTGCATCATCGGCGGGTTCACCTATCTGCTCGTCGAGGAAAGCGCCGGATCACCGCCTCCCATCACCCCCACCGAGCCGCCCACCGCCGTCAGCCCGGTGGACACACCCACCCCTGTTGACACCGACACGCCTACCCCCACCGACACACCTACCCCTACCCCGACCCTCATCCCCACGTCGACGCCTGTGCCGCTGCCCGTCTTCACACCCACGCCCGTGCCCACCCAGACGCCCTTCCCCACCTCCACTCCTACCCCCTTCCCACCCGCCCAGCCGACGCAGGAACCTTCCGCCTGGCCGTTACTGATCGGGCTGGCGGTGATTTTCCTGCTGGCGGCCATCATCGGCACGATGTTCAAATATCGAGGGTGAAACCATGCAAAGAGTAGAAAGAGGAAAGCTGCTTTTCATCGTCAACCGCGCGTTAATCGTGCTGGCCGTCGCAGCCATCTTGGCCGGTCTGTACTTGGACGAATGGAGCGCGGTTTTGCAGAACGCAAGGGCGCTCTGCCTTTCGTGCATCGGGCTTGAGTGACCCGGGCCTGGAGAATGCGCCAATGCAGAGATTCTGGCACTGGTTGGCAAAGCGCCGCGCAATCGTCCAAGTCCTCTCGGCCCTGGGCCTCAACTCGTACGTCACGTGGTTCACGACGAGGGGACTGCCCTGCCCGGCACTGAACTGCTACGCCTGCCCGGCGGCGGCCTTTGCCTGTCCCATCGGCAGCATTCAGCACATCGCCGGAGCACGGCACCAGGTCCCGTTCTATGTCCTCGGCATGGTTGGGTTGGTCGGCGCGCTCGTCGGGCGGGGCAGTTGCGGCTGGCTGTGCCCCTTCGGCTGGTTCCAGGAACTGGTCTACAAGCTCCCCGTCCCCAAGCTGCGACTGCCCAACCGCTTCAACTGGACGCGCTACGTCGTCCTGGCGGTGCTCGTCGTCGTGATTCCCATCATCACCCGCGAGACCTGGTTCTGCAAGCTCTGCCCGGCAGGGACTTTGGAGGGCGGCATCCCGTGGGTCGTCATCTCTGCCGACATCCGGCAGTTGGTCGGCGCGTTCTACTGGCTCAAGCTGGCCATCCTGGGGGGATTCGTGGCCTGGATGAGCGTGACGCGGCGGCCCTTCTGCCGCTGGGTCTGCCCGCTGGGCGCGCTCTGGTCGCCCCTAAACCCCGTCAGCGCCTTTCGCCTGCAGGTAGACCAGGACACCTGCATCCAATGCAACCGCTGCCAGGAGGTCTGCCCAGTGAACATCCGCGTCCACGAAAACCCCAACGACAGCGCCTGCATCCGCTGTCTGGCGTGCGTGCGCGAGTGCCCCTCAAGCTGCATCGCGGTGAGTGCGCTGAGCTGGTCGTTGGAGGCCGATCGCGCCGGATAAACGAACCTCCCGAAGGTTCTACCGACGCGCAGCGTCGGCACCTTCGGGAGATTTCCGTCTATCCTCTCGGAGCCAGCTTTAGCTTCAGGAACAGCCACGGCGCGCCCAAACCTGCCCACAACCCCACCAGCGCGTAACGCACAAAGCGCATGAGGGCATACAGCGCCTCGCCCTCGTCGGGGAAAACGGCCTTGAGGCCAAAGCGCAG
>CAZWPV010000552.1:0-2231 GCA_964635485.1 uncultured Anaerolineales bacterium | reverse complement strand
GAAGGCCACGCCGTGCGCCAGCTATACCTGACCGCCGGTGTGACTGACATCTACCTGGAGATCGGCGAGCAGGCCTTGTTCGACGCGATGGGGCGGTTGTGGCACGACATGACCGCGCACAAGACGCACATCATCGCCGGTTTCGGCGCGCAGCCCCACGGCGAGGCCTTTGGCCCGCCGTACGACCTCACTTCCGATCATTGCTACTGCGAGACGTGCGCCGCCATCGCCGCCATGATGTGGAACTGGCGCATGCTGCTGGCCACGGGCGAGGCGCGTTACGCCGACCTGCTCGAGCGCTCGCTCTACAACGGGTTCCTGAGCGGCGTGTCGCTGGACGGGCGGCGCTATTTCTACGTCAACGTCCTCCAGAGCCGGGGCGGGATCGAGCGCCCCGAGTGGTACGGCTGCGCCTGCTGCCCGCCGAACGTGATGCGCCAGATCGCCATGGTGGCCCACTATGCGGCGACCGTGGGCGAGGAGGGGGTGCAGATTCACCAGTACATCCCCGTCACCATCGAGGCCGCCGGAGAGATCGGGCCGTGCGCGGTGCTTCATCTGGAGACCGACTATCCCTGGGCGGGCAATGTGCGCGTGACCGTGGACGAGGCGGACGGGTCGACCTGGGAGCTGGCGCTGCGGGTACCGGGATGGTGCGCGGAGGCAACTTTGAAGGTGAACGGCGAGACGCAGCAACCCGTGACCGGCGGGCAGTACGCGACGATCCGCCGGGCATGGCAGGCGGGCGATGTGGTCGAGCTGGCGCTGGCGATGGAGCCGGTGTTCGTCGAGGCGCATCCACGCGTGGACGCCATCCGCGACAATCTGTGCATCCAGCGCGGCCCGATGGTCTACTGCCTGGAGCAGGTCGATCAGCCCGATCTGAACCTGCTTGACGTGCGCGTGGCGCCCGATGCGCCGATGCAGGCCCAGTGGCGCGAGGACCTGCTGGACGGCGTCGTAGCGATAGAGGTACAGGGGCTGGTCGCTGAGCCGGGCGGGTGGGACAATAGCCTCTATCTGCCCGCGGCCGAGCGGCAGATGGCGCACCGTGCGGCGACGCTGACGGCGGTGCCGTACTATGCCTGGGCCAATCGCGATATAGGAGCCATGCGGGTCTGGATTCCGCGCCGCTGAGCGCTTTCAAACAACGTCGATCCAGCCGCAGCCAAGCGCCATCCGGCGCCCCCTTGCACGCCTAGGCGGATTGGCCTTGACCCATTGGACTTTGCCGGTCGCGGAGGTATTCTCTTGGTGCCTCCTTGTCGATGCTTGACCATCCCCTCTCTATAGCCTATAATCGAGCTAGATCCCGTACGCGATGGAAGGTGAAGATGAACGACTCTACAGCAGGTTTCAACCCCGCTATGCACGTTTCGCCCAAGGTCGTGATCGCCACGTCTAGACATTAGGGAGAAGAAATCAAAATGAAAGACACGACGATTCAGTTACACTCCGGCTTTCAAATAGGTCAGGTGGACCCGCGCATCTTTGGCGGCTTTCTGGAGCACATGGGGCGCGCCGTCTACGAGGGCGTGTACGATCCCAACAGCGCCCACGCCGACGAGGACGGCTTTCGCACCGACGTACTGGCTGCTCTGAGACGGCTGCGATATACCGTGATGCGCTATCCGGGCGGCAACTTTGCCTCCGGCTATCACTGGATGGATGGTATCGGCCCCCGCGAGCAACGTCCTACCGTGCGCGATCTGGCCTGGCAGTCCACCGAACCCAACCAGATCGGCACCGACGAGTACATGGTCCTGTGCCGTAAGATGGGTTGGACGCCCATGCTCACGGTCAACTTGGGCACGGGCACGCCTGAGGAAGCCCGCAACTGGGTGGAATACTGCAACTCGCCCGCCGGCACCAAGTATGCCGACATGCGCGTCGCCAACGGCAGCGAGCAACCATACGGGGTCAAGCTGTGGTGCCTGGGCAACGAGATGGACGGCCCCTGGCAGCTCGGCCACGTCCCCGCCGATCAGTACGCCATCCGCGCCCAGCAGGCGGCCAAGATGATGAAAGACACCGACCCCACAATCGAGATGGTCGTCTGTGGCTCGTGTACAGTTGACTTGCCCACTTATATGGAGTGGGATCGGCAGGTGCTGGAGTACGTTGGGCATTATGCCGACTATATCAGCCTGCACCGCTACGTGGGGAACGAAAACGACGACACGCCGGATTTTCTGGCGATCAGCAACAGCATCGACCAGCAGATCGAGGAG
>CAZWPV010000551.1:0-2235 GCA_964635485.1 uncultured Anaerolineales bacterium | reverse complement strand
GCCGGGACGCAGGAGGGCAGGTTGACGTACACGCTCAGCGGCAGCCCCTCGGATGCCGCCAGCATGTAGCGGATGCCCGTCGCCCCGGCGACGTTGGCGATCTCGTGCGGGTCGGTGACGGCGGTGGTGGTGCCGCGCGGCACGACGGCGCGGGCGAACTGGGGTGGGGTGACCATCGAGGACTCGATGTGCACGTGGGCATCGATCAGGCCGGGGCAGATAGTACGCCCGGCCAGGTCGATCTCCTCTTTGGCCTCGTAGCCCGGCCCCACACCAACGATCGTATCGCCGGCGATGGCGACGTCGGCCTCGATGATCTCGCCGGTGTAGACGTTGATCACGCGCCCGTGGCGCAGCGCCAGGTCGGCGGGTTCGTCGCCGCGGGCGATCTTGAGAAAGTCGGGAAGGTTCATTACTTGCCTCCTGTTCTACGGCACCTAGTTCCGCATCACGCTTATCCCCAGGTTGTCGGCGTGGTCGCTGATGCGCTCCAGGTTACGCAGCGATTCGATGAATATGACGTCCGCTTCCGGCTGGCATACCCCTGCGTCGAGGCGGTCGATGTGTCCCTGGCGTGCTTCCAGGTAGAGTTTGTCGAACTCGTCCTCCAGGCGGCAGGCCCGCCGCGCCAGGAGTTCGTTTCCGTCCCGGACGGCGGTGACGGCGTATGCGTACGTGCGGTGGGTGTGCTTGCAAAGCCTGTCTATCTTCTCCACCGCCGTGGGGCTGAACACGACGTTGTGGGTCACCTTTTTCTGGGCGGCCTGTGCCAGATCCTCCGTCAGGTCGCCGACCCGCTCGACGTCGGTGAGCAAGTTTCTCAGTTGGAAACAGCGTTGCTGCTGTTTGACGCTCAAGTTGCTCTGCATGAGCGTGTTGACAAAGTTCTCAAGGATCACACACACCGGGTCCACGAACTCGCTCTCCTGTTCCAGGACCCACGTGGCGGCGTCCATGTCTTCTTCCACCAGCGCCAAGCGCCCGCGTTCGATCATCTCGGTCGTCACTTCGCCGATGCGTATCAGCTCTTTGAGCGCCTCGGTCAGAGCGACCGGGGGCAGGCGATACAGCCGCTCGTCGATGTACGCCGTGAGCTTTTTCTTTTCTTCCTCCGGCTTTTTCGGCACCAGGAACTCGGCTGCCCGTGCGATGGGCTTGACGAAGGGGAAGAGGACGACGCTCACGGTGACGTTAAAGATGGTGTGCGCATTGGCGATCTGACGCGCCAGGTCGGGCGAGGTGCGGCTGACGAGGTCAGCGAAGGGAGACAGGAAGGGCAGGAAGAGGAGCACGCCGACGACGTTGATCAGCGTTTGGGCGACGGCCGCCCTCCGGGCGGATCTGGCGAGACGCAGCGAGGCGATGAACTGGGTGTCGATGCACGTGCCGATGTTGGCGCCCAGGATGAGGGCGATTGCGCAGGGAAGCGTGATGGTGTTGCTCATGCCCATGGCGACGACCAGACCCGTCATCGCCGAGCTGGATTGGACGACGGCGGTGACGGCGGTGCTGGCCAAAACCGCTGCCAGCGGAGTCTGCCCCATGGTCGCCAGCCAGCTTGCCACGGCGGGTATTTCGGTCAGGGTCTTTAGCGCGCCTGACATGAGATTCATCCCCAGGAACAGGACGCCGAACCCCAGGATGACCTCGCCATATTCCTGCCAGCCTCGGTGGGGGGCGAACTCGATCAGGACAAACCCCAGGGCGATGAAGAGGAAACAAAAGTCGCCGATTTCGAAGGCCACGATCTGGGCGGTGAGCGTCGTGCCGATCTCCTGGCCCATCATCACGCCCACTGCCTGCTCGAGCGTCATCAGGTTGGCGTTGATCAGGCCGAGCATGGTGACCATCAGCAGGCTGCTGCTTTGGATCAGGGCCGTGGCGACGGCGCCAAAGGCCGCTCCTTTGATAGGTTTGTTTGTCAGGCGATCCAGCCATTCCTGGAGCCGGTTGCCGGCCAGTTTCTCCATCCCTGTGCTGAGCAGGCGCACGCCGAACATGAAGAGGGCCAGGCCGCCTAGAATTTCAAAGACGCTGATCAAGGGTGTCCTCCGGTGTGTATGTGATGTGTGTGTTGCATTGGAAACCCGCCTGCGCGGGTACATGATAATTCAAACCCGTGGCGAGGTCAAACTAATACACCATTCTCGCCGCCCGGTGCCGGGCGGCGAGAACTTGGCTGGTAACCGTTCAGCCCCCTCTCCCTGGCAGGGAGAGGGTTGGGGTGAGGGTGGC